>JBEKZG010000197.1:0-6743 GCA_049510095.1 Occallatibacter sp. | reverse complement strand
TACAGCTTCCTCCAGATTCCGCCTCGCGACGGACACCCTTGCCGTTCAGCTAACACTTCCCCTTGCCGGGTCTGTAGGGGACTTGCACCCCCAAGTGAGTGCGCCCTGCCGGGCGCACCAAAAACAAAGGGGACGGGCCAAAGCCCGTCCCTTTTTGCTGTGCTCGAAAGCTCGTCAACCCGCATGAACCGGCTGGTCCACCGGTTGTTTGATCGAAGGCTCCTTATACCCCTCATCCGCCAGGTGCCTGCCCATCATCGCGTACATTTCCGGTTCGCGAGGCTGCCACGTCCCCAGCCCATCCACATACCGGTTGAACATCGAAAACGCCGCCGCGATCAGCACCGTGTCGTGAATCTCAATGTCGCTCGCCCCCTGCTTCCGCGCCGCCTCCACGTCCTCCGCGGTTACCAGTTTCCCGTCCTGCTGCACCTTGCCCGCAATTACCAGCAGCGCCTTCAGCTTCTCGCTCACCGGCGCTGTCAAAAAGTTCGCTTTCACCTGCTCCACTACCAATGGGTCGCCCAGGTGCGCTGTAGCCGCGGCACTGTGGCTGGCCTGGCAAAAATGGCAGTTGTTCCTTGAAGACACATACGCGGCAATCAACTCGCGCTCGCCCGGTGTCAGCGTGTTCTCGTCGTGCAACAGCACATGCGCCAGTTCACGCATCGGCTTTGCCGTCTCCGGCCGGTACGCAAACCCGCCGCTGATTCCCTGAAAACCCTCCGGCAGATTGATGTGCGCCATAACTCCTCCCCATAACTCCTGCTTAGTGTGCCGCCGCGTGCGCGTGGCTCCCCAGATACTCTTCGCTTACTGTCACATAACCATCCCGGGCCACGCGCTTGCCGCGTTCCCGATACAAGGCCTCGTCGTCCGGCTGATCTGTCCCCAGCCCATCCACATAACGGTTGTACATGCAGAACGCCGCTGCAATCAGCACCGTGTCGTGAATCTCGATCTCGCTTGCACCCAACACCCGCGCGGCTTCAACGTCCTCCGCGGTCACCAGCTTCCCGTCCTGCTGCACCTTGCCGGCAATCGTCAGCAGCGCCTTCAGCTTCGGGCTGATCGCTGCCTGCATGAAGTCCGTCTTCACCTGCTTCACCAGCGTCTCGTCGCCGCCAAGGTGCGCCGCCGCAATCATTCCATGAATGCTGTGGCAATAGTGCGTGCAGTTTCGGCTCGAAACATACGTGGCAATCAATTCGCGTTCGCCGCGGGTCAACGTGCTCGGCCCGGTCAGCAGCACTTCAACCAGCGCATTCAAAGGCCGCGCCGTCTCCGGACGAAAAGCCATCGCCCCGCGAATGCCGGGCAGATCGGGGGGAAGAGCGATGTGGGGCATAATCAAATTCCTCCATTCGAGAGTTGAAGTCAGAAAGCCGCAGTCTCCTGGGCCAATTCCGACCTCGATGCGTTTCCGCGCACCAGCAGCCACCGCACCGGCAATCCGGCCAGCACCACCGCCGCGCCCAGCAGCGACGGCCACAGATTATGCAGCAACAGCATCATAGCCAACAAGCCGCTGCCGATCAAAAACACCACCGGCGCAACCGGAAACCACCATCGCCGCACCGGCACTTCGAACCGGAACAGTGTAGCCACCGTCAGCGCCAGAAACACCACCGCGGAAAAAATGATGAACGCCAGGATGCGGTCGAATGCGCCCAGACAGAGCACGGCCAGCGCCATCCCCGTTTGCAGCAGAACCGCATTCGCCGGCGACCCAAACCGCGGATGCAGGCGGCCGAAGAGCGACAGCGGGGTATTCCGATTCGTAGCTTGATCTCCGCCGCTTTCCTCGCGCGCCAGCGCATACGTCACTCGCGGCACGGCCATGCTCAGCACCATCAGCCCACCCAGCACGCTCAACACCACGCAGGCCGACATCACTCGACTGCCCGCCGTTCCAAACAGCGCCTGGCCAAACTGGGCCACAAACGCGGTATTGCTCTGAATCTGTTCAAGCGGCACCACCGCCACAAACGACAGGCTCAGCAGCAGGTAAACCACTGTCACCACCAGCACGCCGCCGGTAAAGGCAATCGGCAGCGTCCGCTCCGGGTTCTTTACTTCGCCCGCAATTTTTCCCGCCTCCCACCATCCGCCAAAGCAGAAAAACGCGCTGATGGCCGCACCCGCAATCGCCTCCATCAACGGGTCAGACCCCGCGCGCCTTTCTGTCAAAGGTAGAAGGTGCGTCATCGCCGCGTGGCTCCCATTCAATGTCCAAACCAGCGCCCATCCCACCAGCCCCAGCAGCACCGGAACCTTCATCCAGTTCAGCGTCGTCATCAGCCCGCTGCTCAGGCGCGTTCCGGCGTAATTCATTGCGCCCAGCGCCCCCAAGATCGCCGCAGGCAGCAGTCGCGCCATCCAACCCGGCAAAGCAATCAGCGCCTGCACATACGGGACCGTTCCGACGCATAGCGCAGCGGCCACTCCGGGATACATCACCACCGCCGCCATCCATCCATACAGAAACGCCACCCGCCGCCCAAATCCCTGCCGCAGGTACACATATTCCCCACCTGCCTGCGGAAACCGCACCGCCAGCTCCGTAAAGCAAAGCGCCCCGGCCAGCGTCATCGCCGCCATACCGCACCATACCGCGCCCAGCAGCGCTGGCGACCCCAGCGACTTCGCCATACCCGCGGGAGTGAGAAAGATTCCCAGCGAAATAGCCTCGCCTGTGACAACAGCGGTCGCTGCCCACACACCCATCTGCCGCCCGCGCTCGAGGCCGGTTTCCATCGTCCCGACATTCTACGCAGGCCAAACCCCGCCGCGCATCCTCCCTTTGATGGAGACGAAAACCTCCATCGCCAGTGCCCCTCAGACCCATCCATCCCACAGTTCGGGCGGTTTCATTCGATGCAACCCGCCCCT
Source organism: Occallatibacter sp. (assembly GCA_049510095.1). GTDB lineage: Bacteria > Acidobacteriota > Terriglobia > Terriglobales > Acidobacteriaceae > Telmatobacter. The sequence goes on along the minus strand of JBEKZG010000197.1, from coordinate 3,851 downwards.
TTGGTGTATCGTCCAAAGCGTATGGCGACCCAAACCAGCACCGTTCCCCATCCCGCGGCCGAAGCGGAAGAAGTCTATCGCCGCTGGCTCCAGTTTCTCGACGATGAGTTTGTTCGCCACAGTTCGCCGGAGCGGCGCGCGGAAATTGTCCGTGACCAGCTCTATCAGCTCTATCTGGGCCGCCCTCATGGCGGAAAGCTCAATCTCACCCTCACCTCCGAACTGCCCGGCAACGTCCTTAGTCTCTCGCTCGATCCTGAAAACATCACACTCGAAGCCGGCCACTTCCCCGAGGTCGACCGCGAGCGCTTCTCAAAGCGCAAGCCCCTCCTCTGGTTCTGGCAGATGTTTGACCGCTCACCCGTCGGCCTCAACCACTGGCTTGGTCTTCGCTTCCGCTGCATGTTGGGCCGCCATATCTTCGACCACATGGGCTCGGGAGTCAAAATCCATCACGGCGTCGATCTCACCTATGGCTACAACCTCTCCATTGGCGACGGCGTCACCATCCGCCAGGGCGCCCTGCTCAACGATCGCGGCGGCATCACCATCGGCAAGGGCGCCATCGTCGGCTCCTACGCCCGCATCTATTCCCAGACCTACGCGCCCGACAACTACGAGCACGCCACCTTGGTGCCCACTGTCATCGGCCCCGGCGCGCGCATCGCCAGCCACGCTATCGTGCTCGCCGGCCACACAGTCGCTCCCGGCGAAGCGATCGGCAGCTTCCCCGCCGACCGCGCCTGAGCTGGGCGCCAATGGCGGCGCCCTCCATGCTACTCTGAGCTTTCAACCTCGCGGGGCCCTCAATTGGAATCCGGCGCACTCGTCGTTGCCGTCTTCGAATTCGTGCTTCTCCTTTTCTCGCTCAGCGTCCACGAATGTGCCCACGCCTGGACCGCGTCCCGTCTCGGCGATCACACCGCCCGCGAACTTGGCCGCGTCACTCTCAACCCCATTGAGCACATTGACCCAATCGGCACACTCCTTTTTCCCGCGCTCATCGTCTTTGGCCCCCTCGTCGGCTTCAACTTCTTCAGCGGTCTGCTCATCGGCTGGGCAAAACCCACCCCGGTCCTCACCCGGAACTTCAACAAGATTGTCCGCGACGACAACCTCACCACTCTCGCTGGCCCAGTCTCCAACCTGCTCCTCTCTTTCATCGCCTTTCTCGTCCTCGCCGTCATCTCCCTCACATCGCCTGACGGCCATTTGCTCGTCCTCTACGTATTCCATGGCAGCCTCGTCGAGGGAGTCCCTTCCGCCCTCCAGGCAATCGTCCTGCTCTGCACCCTTGCCATCCGCATCAACCTCTCTCTCCTGTTTTTCAATCTCTTGCCCATCCCTCCCCTGGACGGCAGTCATCTCCTGCGGAATGCCCTGCCGTACAACGCCGTGCAGTTTTACGACCGCATTCCCATCTGGGTCAGTTACCTCCTGATGATGTTGGTGGGCGGCACTTTGATCTGGTTACTCCTCGCCCCTGCGCTTGCAATCGTGTTCTGGGCGCTCCTTCACATTGGACCCACGCCCTAAGCAGGAATTCTTCGCGGTTATCACTGAAGAGCTGACCTCCGGAGAGGTACTATTGCAATTCACTGCAAACACCAAGGGAAACCATGTCATTTGCGAGCGGATTTGCTCAGCCCAGCGAATTAATGCGCCGCGGTTGAAGCTCGATCCGTACTGGGGATCGATTCAAATCGACAGACTCGGAACACAAACTGCCGAGAATGTGGAACAGGATGGGTGAAATGTCTTCTACTTTTCTGGTAATTGGCACTCTGGTTATACCGGCGGGTGAGAGTCATTGGGAATGGATAGGCATCGTTTTCGTCGCGGTGATCGTTTTCACCCTGGGGCTTGCACGGCTCAAACGCAGCGTTGTTGTGCTCATGTCCCAGGGAAAGTACGACGAGGCGTTGCGGATGAACGGCGTGCTTTCCAAATTTCCCGGCTATGGACCCTCACTTGCCGGCCCCATCCTCTTCAGCGCCGGACGATATCCCGAGGCGCGTGCCGCCGTGAAACCGCAGGCATTCGATGAGAGGGGCCAGCCTCGCTTAACCAGCCTGGAGCTTTACACCTATGCGCTGGCCTTGACCAATGATGATATGAATGCGGAGGCGCAGCAATTGCTCGAGGCGGCGGTTCGGGTTCCACAACGGACCGGGTCGTTTCATGTGGCCCTCGTGACATGTCTCCTGGATCAAAGGAAAGAACCGGAAAGAGCCCTCCAACTCATGGAACAGGCGATGACGAATTGGCCGGAACCGGTCGCTACCCCATTGCAGCAGGCTGACCATGCCAAGAGACTTGCGAGATATGCATGGACGCTGGCGGCCTGCGGGCGTCGCAAGGAAGCGGAAACCAAGCTCGATGAGGCGTTTGCCGCCGTTGCATCGCTCCCGGACACCGATCGGGCCGGCGTGAAATACTTCGCCGGCGAAACCTGGCGGACCCTGGGTGAGTGGAGAAAGGCGCGGACCGCGCTCGACGAATCGCTGCTGCTTAGCCCCACCGGTTCTGCCGCCACCGGCGCGCAGAAGGCGCTGGTTAGACTGCGTCAGGAAGCCCAGGCCTGAAGGCGGGAGCCGAAAATACCTGATTCGCGCTCATGCTGGACTTGAATTATGTTTCAATGCGGATACGCATTCGCTCATCATATTCTCAGAGAGGAAGCCGATGTCCCCGGTCGCGGTAGAAAGCAAGAAGATCGAGAACAAGAGATCCTGGCTGCGATTAAGTTGGCGTTCGTTGTGGCGGACATACCTGAGGAACTGGAAACTCTTATACTTACTTTTCTTCTTAATGATTGAAATTGATCGGAAGCATTCGCGGCACAAACTGCTCTTTTTGACAATCTGGATTGCCTGTTGTCTTATTTTGGTTCTGTATGCATTTACGCTACAGTTGGCACGAGATGCTGTCATCCGGCGAGCACTTGAGGGAAAGTATGAAGCCTCACTCCAATTGAATAAAAGAATGTTGCGATTCCCCAGCTTCGGCGGCTCGGTGGAGGGATGGGTCCTGCTGGAGGCGGGAAGGTATAACGAGGCAGAAGCGGCGACAAAACCACTAGCCTTCGACCAGCACGACAATCCGCGATTGATGAGTTGGCAACTCTACTACTACGCGATGGCTTTATCGCATCAGGGCAAAGGGGAGGAGGCGTACTATCTGCTCGGATATACGCTTCAACTGAAACCGAGGATCGGACGCTTTCATTTGGGACTCGCGGATTGCCTCCTGGAACATAACCGGGATCCGGAGAACGCCCGCTTTATGTTGGACCGGATACTGGCAAACTGGCAGGAGCCGTCCCGTCCTTTCAGGAAACGAGCAAGACAGGCGCTGCATCGGGCAAGATATGCATGGGCGCTGGCGCGCTGCTCTCGACGGGACGAGGCGGTTTCGCAGTTGCTGCAGGCTTCGTCGGGATCCCCTGAATTCATCGGTCGCGACCAGGCATGGCTGCGGTACTACGCGGGGGAAACCTGGCGGGCTTTGGGCGATTCGGGAAAAGCGCAGGTGGCCTTCGAGGAAGCTCGTGCTCTACATCCTTATGGACAGGTGCAACGGCGCACACAAAAGGAATTGTCGAAACTAGGAGTATGTCGGGAATAGTTTCCGGGGATCAACAAAAGCAAATAGTTGATGCCCGGCCTTTTCTAAAATGTAGTTCATGGGAAAGAGCTACCGCTCCGACGACTTGAATCAGTCTCTGTTGTTGCCTCCCTCGTTGCATGACTGGCTTCCGGAAAAGCACCTGGCCCGCTTTTTGGTCGGCGTGGTCGACGCTCTCGATCTCAGCGCGATTTACGCGTCGTATGAGGCTGGCGACGGTCGTG
>JBEKZG010000196.1:0-6746 GCA_049510095.1 Occallatibacter sp. | reverse complement strand
TGGGGCTGGAGGCGGACGTGAACCAATCGACTGCGGCGGAGATGACGGATGAGGCATTCCGCGGGGCGATTTCACCGCTGGCGATGTTGCTGGCCGGGCACATTACAAGGGATCTTTTCGGGAAGTGTGTTGGATGGCGGGAGTTCGAGTTTGTCTTCAACGAATTGAATGCGAGGGACGAGGAAACGGAGTTGGCGGTGCAGGTGCAATTGCTCGCTGCCGGGGTGCTGACGGTGAACGAGGTTCGGGCAATGCGCGGACTGGGACCGCTGGAGAAGCAAGCCGGCGAGTCAACGGGGCAGCAAGTCAGTGAGTTAGCAAGTTAGCGGCGCGACAGACGGAGAGGATACAGGCGCATGCGATTGGAAGCGATGGCGGTAAAGATTCCCCACGTGGATGGGCATCCCAACCGGGTACCGTTCGAGGGAGTTTTGACAGTGGTGAATGCAGCCAGCGACAAGGCGCCGGCAGGAGCCCGGGGGCATCGGGTGATGTTGACGCGGGAAGCGGCGGAAAAAGCTCTTCCGTCGCTGCTGGGGATGGCGGTGGACTACCGGCCGGGCTGGGACGGCCATGATGCGCAACGCAAGATCGGGCTGTTGACCGAAGCAAATCTGGTTGGTCAGCGGCTGGAGGTTCGCGGATACCTGTATGCCCGGGACTTTCCCGAGGTGGCAAGGGCGATTGAGGCCCACTCTCCGAACGTGATGGGGATGAGCTATGAACTGGCCGATGCGCGGGTCGAGGATATGCGCGCGGAAGTGTGGAAGCTGACCCGCGTGACGTTTACCGGAGCGGCGATCCTGTTGCGGGAGAAGGCGGCGTACCGGGCAACCAGCTTTCGCATGGCGAGTTAGAAGAACAGCAAGTCAGCAGCGAGGCCTGCTTCGGCGGGCCTTGCTGGTTAGCGAGTCGGCACATTCACGGAAAACAAGAAAGGAATGACATGGAAAAGGACGAGAGAGAGATTGGCGAGCGGCTTGAGAGCGTCACGACACTGCTGGAGAGGACGTTTACCTGGCTGGAAGAGCGAGCCGCGGCGGCGAACGAGCTGACCGGCGAGGTGGAGAGGATCTCGGCGACTGTGGAGCAGAGCCGCCGCGAGGCGGAACTGGCGGAGAAGCTGGCTTCAATGGAGAGGGAGCTTACCGAACTGAAGGCCGCGTCCGGGTCAACGGTTGCGAACCCTCTGCGCAGAACGGTGCCCGCCGCGACATCCGAAATGCTGGCCAAACGCGGCATCAGCGATGGCCCGGTGGATGTGCGGACCCTGGATGCCGCGCTGGCCGGGTTAAGCCTGGAACAGCGGATCGCGGTGAAGACTCAATTGCTGCGGGCAGGCGCGATTGCGTGAGAAGCAGCTTCTAGCTACTAGCCTCTAGCTGCTAGCTAGGAACTCACTTTTGAGCACGGTAGATTACGGCTGGAAATTGGCCCTTATAGAGAGTTATGAGGCCCGAGCCCGCCGGGACAGATCAACCAGAGCCGGATTCCGGCGGAAACAAGCTAGCAGCTAGGAGCTAGTAGCCAGCAGCTGACTTGGCCCCATGGAGGGGGCGAAAGAGCCTATGAACGCAATCTTTGCAGACATTCACGCGGCAGCGGATTACATCGGGCCGGGCGCAATCGAAGTACCTCTGTATCAAACCGAGATATTCGACATTTGCCGTCGTTCAAGCCCCTTCGGGCAGCGCATCAAGCAGGTTCCAGCGACGGGGCATCCGTCGCGATTCTTTGTGGAATCGGCAATTCCGAATCCGGGAGCGGCCGGCTTCATGAACCCGCGCAGCATCAATCCACCGGTAGTGCAGCCCACACGCACGGAGATGGCCGTGATGCTCAAGGCGGTGGTTGCGCAGATCAATTACAACCTCTTCGACATTGAGCTGGGCGATCAGCAGAAGCAGTTTGCCTATCTGCAGGCCAAGGATCTGGTGGATACGGTGAGCGGCGTGATGGTGACGCACGACGTGGCCTTATGGAATGGCTCGGAAGCCAGCTTAACCGCAACGGCGACGAACCAGTACATGGGTTGCGCGGCGCAGATCGCCGGCGGCTACAACGGTGTAACCAATAACGTGTCCATCGGCGAGACGGCATCGATTGTGAACGGCCTGAAGACCGCCGTGGCGAACATGGTGGCCAGCAACGGCTTTCTTGTGCGTCCTACGGCTATCTATGCCAGTCCGGTTCTGCTGGATCTGATCGACCAGGAGATGAAGGCAGAGTTCAACGTGGTGCTGAACACGGAAGGCATTACCGGCGGCGTACGGGTGAAGATGCTATCGACGCAGGCGGGCGACCTGCCGCTGATTCCGGACTGGAGCCTGAGCTATACGGGCAATCCCGCCCTGGGCAACGGCTCGGCGAGTCTGCCGGCCTACATTGTGACCGAAGACCTAATCGAGTACCACTGGCTCGGCGATCCGGCGCCGCGCGTTTTCCAACTCGGACTGCCTAACTCCCTGACTTACCAATATGTCGCGGTGAAGTTTGGCGCTCCGGTGGTAAAGGGCGCGGGCTTTGCGCACTGCCAGGTTACTGTGACCCGGTAGCACGCGAGTTAGCGGGGCAGCGACGTCAGCAAAGAGGCTCCAAGACGGGGCCTCTTTGTTAGCTAGTCAGCGTGAGAATTGTGTGCAGCTGAAGGGAAGGGTGGGGTATGGCATATCTGCAGCCTGCGGATTACCCGAACTATGGATTGCCGGCGGGGACGACGGCGGACTGGATCACAGCCGCCACGGCATTGATCAACAGCTTCTGCAGGCGGCCGGACCTGAATGTTATCCAGTACACGGAGCGGCTGCGGATGATCAGCGGATCGCAGACGGTCCGGTTGAGTTACCTACCGCTGGCGCCGCTGGGGACAGCGACAACGCCACTAGTTAGCATCGAAGGACGCTATGCGAGACCACGACGCGGAGAAATTCCAAACGAGCCGTTGCTGGAGATTGCGCTGGCGTTCTCGCTGCCGGGGCAATGGACGGTAATCGATCCGAATTCCGTAGACTTCGATCCGAACACGGGGGAACTGACGCTGCCGTGGAGTGTGCTGGGTTTGCCGTACAACGAAGTGGCGGTGACGTATACGGCGGGCCTGCCCGCGATTGGCGCCGATGTGAAGACCGCGTGTGCGCAGATAGTGCGCAATGCGCAGTCGACGCCGGCGCTGAATGCGAGCAAGACCAAGATCGACACGATGCAGATGCAGTATTTTTCAAGTTCGCTGCTGGACGAAACGGTGCAGGCGTGGCTGCGTCCTTACATCGCGAACAGGCTGGGGTGAGCGATGAGCGATACGGCGCCGCGGAACCCGGTGGGATCCCCGCAGATGCTGGCGGATGCCTTGCTGCGAAGCATGACAGGAACGACAGCCCTTCTACGGGTAACAGGGACGAGCACGGACGCTAACATGTCCGAGTTAGGACTGGTATCAACGACCTTTGCCGATGTGGCGGTAAGTCCGGTGGTAATGCGGAAGCTACGCCCAACGTGGCAGGAGGGCGGGGAATCGAAGTGGGAGCTGTTTGTTTCGGCTACCGGCGTGCAGCAACAGGTAAGCGCGCTGGATCTCGCTTCAGCGCAGGCTCTCTTCGCCATGACGTTGACGGTAACGGTGGGGGGACAGGATTACCTGATTGAGTCGATCGCGGCGAATGAAGCGTTTGGCCAGGTTTACCTTTACCGGCTACTGCTTCGGGAAGCGCGCCAGCAGGCGGTTTAAACGAGCTAACAGCTCACAGCTGACAGCCCACAGTAACGACTTGCGCACCTCTCGCAATGAGTTATCGAATCATAACTGTCAGCTGTCAGCTGCGAGCTGCCAGCTGGAGGAATTTATCTCCATGCAAAATGCGAAGGACTCGTTTTATATGGCGCTGCGCACGCGGTTGACCTCGATCAATCCGGAGCGAACGATTTTGGTGCGCGGCGCGGTGCGACCTGGAATTCTGGTGGAGGAAGCGGAAGCGCCTTTCCCCCAGCTCCCCAACGATGTATTTGTAGTGCGCTGGCTGGGTGTCGGCGTGGATCTTGATCTGGCATCCGCAATGGCGGCGGAACAGTGCGAGATTCTCTACCAGACGTGCGGTACGCAAAGCTTCGGGGGCCTGGATCGCGGCCGGATGCTGAGCCAGATGGATGAGGAATTGACGGCAATGCTGCAGCCATTCCACACCCCGAAACTCAAATACACAGCCACGCCACCGGCAGCGATGCTGACACAGGTGTTTTGGGATGAGCCGGGGTTTAGCCCGATTGCAATTCAGCGGGACCGGCTCAGCCGCTCAGCGAATGTGACGGTTTACAGCTACCAGGAGCAGGGAGAGTAAATGGCGGCGAATTGGTTTTCAGCTCCCGCACCGGTGACACGGCGGGTGCGAGGTTATTTTGCGCCTGTGAACAGGGCGACGCAGACACCTGTGCTCTTCGATCCGACGACGCAAGGTTCGTTCAGACTGGATGCGCCGCCGGCCCCGTGGATCAGCGTGGGGTGGATTCAGAATTTCAAGCGTAAGCCGGCCAGCAAAACATCGGCGGTGTTGGCGGGCATTCCGGCGGCGACGTTGGAACAGGTACGCGAGACGCTCGACGCACAGGTTAGTCTTCAGTTTCTGAGCTGGACCAAGTTGACGATGGCGCTTGCTACCGGCTCGCAGCACATGAACGTGCTGGCTCCGGCAAGCGGAACCATTGCGGCAGCGGATGGAGCGCAGGCATCGTCCGCGGTGATTCCGCAAAGCGGTTCGACGGACGCTTCGATTCTATTGGCTGCGGCGGATGCGGCAAGATTCAGCGCCGGACAAATGATTGCGCTGGACAGTGACTATACGGGACAGACGGGCTTTGTTGGTGCTCCCGCTTCCGGCGCGTATGTTCGGCAGGCGCTCACGGATGTGGATTACGTCCGGCGCGTGACTTTCAACGTCGGGTTGGTTTCGCAAGTAAGTTCGACAGGACTGACGCTTGCCGGACCGCTTCCGGGAGGGGCGCCGGCTGCTGGCGCGAAGTTACAAGCAGTAACCGGATTTGTGGATCGCGAGGGCGGCAGTTTCTATCAGGAGTGGTCGGCGCTGTTTGTGATGGAGGGAAGCCAGGGAGAGAGAATCTTCTTTCATTATCCGAGGCTGCAAACAATGAGCGGGGCGGAGGAAACGGTGGTTCCCTTGGGTGGGAAGCGCGAAGGCAGCCAGTCGCGCGTGCTTCTAGAAGGTCAGTTTTTGGCACTGCCGGTGACCGATCCCCTGGATGGAGAACGCGCGGTGTGTTACCGGAGTTTTGTGCCAGCGGCCATGGCGTTGGTGTGAGCGAGTGAGTCATGCGAAGAAGCGAAAAGGTGAGTCAGTTAGTGAGTCAACGAGCTGGAAGGTCGGTGAGTGAGCGATGAAAATTGCGATCCAAGGGCAGGACTATACGTCCGCGCTTGACGGGACAGAGCCGTTGACAATTGAGCGCAAGCTAAACGAGCCAAGCATTTGTCAGCTATGGTTGAGCCTCCCGGCAAGCGGAAGCTTGGGAACGCCGGCTCGTAACCAGTATCTAGCGATAATGGGCGACGACGGCACGACTTACTTTACCGGGTACCTCGCGGTGAGTCCGCTGCCTGAATATGCGGGGCTGGCATTGGAAGGCCCGCGCTACAGGATTGCGATCCAGGCGGTGAGCGACGAACTGCTGCTGGACCAAATGCTAATGCCGCCAAGCGCAGGCTCGACGGCGGAGACCGCCGGTGCGCTGATGACGAATTTGGTAGCGCATAGCGGATCGGCGGCACTCTCAACGCAGGGACTCAGTTTGAGCACGGCAATCAGCAGTTTTGTGCCTGAGCCTGGGGCGCCGTGGAGCAAGAGTGCTGGGCAAGTCGCGAACCAGGCGCGGGCTGCGTACCGTGCAATCAATGGCGCACTTAGTGTCACAAATGTGCCGGGCACGGTGCATCCGCTCAATGAGAGCGACGGAAGCCTGAACCTGGCGGCTCTCTCGCTGACGGCGAGCTTGAAACGAGCCTTGGCGAACGATGTAACAGTCTGCGGCGAGCACGAACCGGTGGCGTACGTTACTGAATACTTTCTAGGGGACGGAGTTACAACCACGTTCTACCTGACCGCGGACCCATTTTTCCCAGCTGCCTCAAAGTCCACTGTCATCAGCGAGCTATTCAATGAGGTGACAATCAATCCTCAGGTTTGGGGAAATCCCGGGGGTATTGGATATTTCAAGCTGGGCGCCGGAGGATTGGTGATGGACGGCGGCAACGGTGTGGACGGGCAAACAGTATTAAGCTGGCTCGATCCGGTAGAGATGGGCGGGACTTTACTGCTTGAGGCGGTTGGCGTGAGCCTTTCGCCGGGCAGCACAGGGATTTTGGCAGGATTCTTTGGTGGCCTATTGACGCAGGCGTCGTGCATTGCCGGGTTCCAGGCTACGACGCAGCAGGGCTCTGGCGCAGTTACACTGCAGCCTGTGATCGGGGGAACTCCGGCAGGCACGAGTTATGCGTTGAGTCCGGCCAACCAATACACGCTGCGCGTGCGGGTGCATTGCCCTGAAGATGAGCGGGCGCTATCGATCTACCGCTCGTTTGGAGATAGCGGGGCAATTACATACGGTGGGCAGACGAATGTAACTCCCGGCAAGCTGCAGCTGGAGATTCAGGAATTTGTGAATGGAGTGGGCGGGATACCGGTAACTCTCTACGATGGGGCAATTGCCAGCCTTCTTGCAGCATGTACCGTGGCCCCGGCAAG
>JBEKZG010000195.1:0-6752 GCA_049510095.1 Occallatibacter sp. | reverse complement strand
ACCGACGCCCGGCCCTACAACAACATGGGAGTGGCGCTGGCGGCAACCGGAAAGACGAGTGAGGCAATTGAGCAGTACAGGATATCGCTTTCAATCAACAACGACAGCTCGCAGACGCACAACAACCTGGGCAGCGTTCTGGCGCAGGCTGGGCGGATGGACGAGGCGCTGATTGAGATCGGGAAAGCTGTGGAACTGAACCCGGACAACGGTTCGGCGCATATCAACCTGGGCCATGTTCTTGAAGTCATGGGCGGCCATCGCCAGGAAGCCATTGATGAACTGACCAAAGGAATCGAGCTGGCGCCAAAGTCTTCCGACGGCCATAACATTTATGGCGTCATTCTGGCCCGGATGGGCAAGCTGGACGACGCGATTGCCGAATTGCAGAAGGCTGTCGACCTGGCTCCGCAGTCTGCCGAGTGCCGGTACAACCTGGGCCGGGCTTTTGCTGCGAGCAACCGGTTTACTGACGCGCTGCCGCAGTTTGAAGCTGCCTCCAGTCTCTCCAGCGGACAGGTTCCGGATATTCTTCAGATGCTCGCGGCCATGTATTCGGAGACGGGACAGTATCGGAAAGCGGTAACAACCGCGCAGCAGGCGCTCGACATTGCACTGCGGCAACAGAACTCAGATCTGGCTGCAGCACTCAAGGGAAACCTTGCGCGGTACCAGCACCAGGCGCAGCAGGAACAGACCCCGGCCGCCACTCATCCATAAAAGCCAGTGCGATGTTTTTGCCGCGATGTGCAATTCAGGCTCGGTCCACATTGAGGCTCAGTCAACTTTCTTCGCCTGTTCAGTTCGCATCTCGGGTTTCAAGGGCAACGGAACTTCGTAGGTTCCCGTTCGATCGTTCAACTTATCCCTGACCGCTATTCTGATGGATGCCGCTCCGGGAGGAACCTCGAGTTCCTGCTCCGCGTGGAACAGCGCCCCAGATTGTCCGTTCGCATCGGCTTCATTGGAAGTCAGGCCCTCATTCAGGATGCTGTTGAGAAGGCGCCCGTCGGCGTCGTAGGCCGCGGCTGCAAATTCGAGCTTTGCCGGTTGCTCGCTGTCACCCGATCGCGCCTTCAATTGCGGGTCGAAGATCCCGTATTCAATCAGATACTTTTGCAGTTTGACGGGTGCCAGGGGCTTCCGAGGCTGGTCCTTGTGGCGCGTACGGAAAAAGGCGGGCGAGTCCTCCAATTGCATCATCTGTTCGGGGGTTGCCATCATGGGTGCTCCAGCGACCCTTAAATGAGCACTGAACAGCAGGTCGTGCAGCATGGGCGCACCGTGTTCGATGTTTGCATAGAGAGTGTCTGCGGCTTTGGCCGAAACAAAGCGGGCCTGCACCGCATTTGTTTTCTCCATTGTGGGCAAGCCATCGTCGGGCATGGCGTAGTAGAGGTTTCGATAACTCAATTTATATCCACTCTTCTTCGCGAGAGTTATTTCAATGTGGCGATCGGAGCCGTCGAAGTTCGCGTTGGTGGGCGCATAGCTGAGCGTGTAGTAGCTCATGCCGGTTTCCGTCGCGTTGTTGAGCGCTCCGCTCACATCGTTGTTGGCATAGTACGCATGACCGCCCGTCGACCTGGCAATGTATTCTTCGCGAAACTGATCGACGGATGTGACCGAATAACCGGACAGACCGAGTGTTTGGCCGGCGACGCTTGCTGAACTTCCCGTTTCAATATTCTCGCCCGCGCCGGCAATGCCAATCCCACCCAGACCGCCGGCTCCGCCTCCGCCTGTTGCCCCGCGGTTATGCGGACCGAATTCGCCCATCGACGAAGGGTTCTGGTCGGCATCGCCAGCCGGAGATTGGCTGTTCTCCGCATAGGTGACAGCGCCTTTCAAATCGACTGGATAAATGGCAATCTGGCTGCGCATCATGGCCGAGAAGGCGTCCCGGACTACGTACGCCTCCTTATTCATGATTTCGTTCCCTGAGATGGCGGCGAAATTAGGACCTTGTGGCACGGGACACTTGTCGGCCAACCAAATAAGATTCTTCCGTCCCGCGATTCCACGCAGGTACTCGGCTATAAACTGGAGGTTTGAAATTGCAGCCCCCATATCCTGCCTGCCGAAATTCTCTCCATAAAGAAACTGAGCGGGTATGTGCGGGCCGGGCCCTTTTGTGCCGATGGCGGCTCGAAGCAGGGCGTGATCGCTGGTGAATCCCTGAATCAGACGGAGCCTTTCAGCGTTCACGAAGATGGCAATCCGCGTGCCTGGCCGGGCTTTGTCAATAAAGTCGAGCAATTGCTTATGGCAGGTTCCCTGGTCCTCGGGAAACGTGTTCACCATGTCGTAATAGAGGACATAGAGCGGTCCTTGTTCCGGCTCCGCAGGCAGGTTGACATAGGTATTTACGGGCAGCACCGGGATTTTCCGCGGGACAAAGCTGGGCAAAGATCCATCGAAATAGTCGAAGGACAGGAGATCCTGTACCGCGTGATCTTCCTTTAGCACGAAATCGTCTTTCGTGAGCCCTCGAACGGGGTTCCCTTCGCTGTCTGTAACCACGACGTCGACGGGGACGCGGCGCACCTCAAGGTGAAGCAGCGAGCCCTGTTGTCCAGTGATGGAGAATTCTGGTTCGTCCTGCACTGGTTGAGTTGGGGCTGGTTGACCTTGGGTTGGTTGCGCAGGCTGCGCACCGGAATTCGTTTGAGATTGAGCTGCCAATGCAAGCGGCAAAGCCAAGAGCATTGCCGCTAGAGACCTATGTGACCTCACCATAATGCCTCCCACGCTTGCCTGTTCCGGCGACGGCTAAACGAGGTTGATGCCAATCCGCACCAACTGCGTTGGCTGCTGCCCGGGGATTATTTCCCCCCCGTCAGGTCTTTGGTTTCAGCGCGGAAATTCAGCGAGTCATCAAGTGAAATCAGAAGCCCCGCTTTGAGGTCAGGCTCCAGGCTCTACAGGCCACCGTAGTGGAATCAGCAATCCAACTTCTGCGATCGCACTTGGAAATACATGGGGAATCGCCTCTCTCGGCACTGATTGGCTCGAATTGTACCACCCGGTTTCTGCGTTTGGCAGGAAGATTCGTGAGTACTGTTCGGTGAATTGTCAAAATCCGCTTGAAGGCAGCCTGAGCGGATTGGGATTGTGAGAAACAAAGGCGAAGCTCTAAGATGCCTATATCTTTGCTCTACCCCGGAGTGCCCCATACGATGCCTGTATTCTCAGCGACTTCCCGCTCTCAGCCCTTTCGTGCAATTTGCCTTGGAATTCTCGTGTGCCTTTCCGCCGGGAACCAACCACTGCGAGCACAGGAACCAAAGGAAGCGCCTTTGCCGGAGATGCACTGGCGCATGATTGGGCCGTTCCGTGGTGGGCGCACGCGCGCCGCAACCGGTGTTCCAGGCCAACCGAATGTGTTTTATATCGGCCAGGGCGACGGCGGCGTGTGGAAGAGCGATGACTACGGAAGGACGTGGAATCCGATTTTCGACGGACAACCGTCGCAGTCGATCGGGGCAATTGCGGTTGCGCCTTCCAACGCAAATATCGTGTATGTGGCAAGCGGGGAAGGCCTGCATCGGCCGGACCTTTCAGTGGGTAACGGGATCTACAAGTCAACCGATGCGGGCAAGACGTGGGAGCATTTAGGCTTGCGCGACGGCGAGCAGTTTCCCGCGCTGGCAGTCGACCCACGCGATCCGAACAAAGTGTTTGCAGCAGTCCTGGGTCATCCATATGGTCCGAATGAGGAGCGGGGAATCTATCGTTCCACCGATGGAGGCGCGACTTGGACGAAGGTACTTTACAAGGATGCGAACACAGGCGGGGCGGATGTGCAGATCCATCCCGGTAATCCCGATGTGGTGTATGCATCGATGTGGGAAGCGACGCTGGGTCCGTGGGAAGATACCAACACATACGAGGGCACCAGGGGCGGGCTGTTCAAGTCGACCGATGGTGGAACTACCTGGAAACAACTGACAAAGGGATTGCCCGAAAACGTGGTCCATATTCAGGCGGCCTTGTCGTCAAGCGACGAGAAACGGCTGTATGCGACGGTGGCGACGAGCAAGGAAGGTGGATACGCTTCAGGCGTGGGGGTGGGCGTGTATCGCTCTGACGACGCGGGCGAGAACTGGTACAAGGTGACGGACGATCCACGGCCGGCCATGAAGATCGGCGGCGGCGACCTGCCGGTAGCCAGGGTCGATCCCAAAAACCCTGACGTGGTCTACAGCGCGAGCATTGTGACCGAGCGCTCCGAGGACGGCGGTAAGACGTGGATGAGTCTGCGCGGCGCGCCGGGTGGAGACGACTATCAGAACCTTTGGATCAACCCGGATAATCCGAACATCGTTCTGCTGGTCAGCGATCAGGGCGCGATTGTCAGCGTGAACCGCGGCGAGACATGGAGCTCGTGGTACAACCAGCCGACCGCGCAACTTTATCATGTCGCGGCGACGAATACATTCCCTTACCAGGTGTGCGCGGGACAACAGGAGAGCGGGTCGGTTTGCATTTCGACCCGCGGCAACGATGGCGAGATCGCATTCCGCGAATGGCATCCGGTGGGTGTAATTGAGTATGGCTATGTTGCGCCCGATCCGCTGCATCCGGAAATTGTGTTTGGGGCTGGAAGGTCAGAAGTGTCGAAGTACGACATGGCGACTGGACAGGTGCAGAACGTTACGCCGATTCCGGTGCGCAGCCCAGCGTATCGTTCGGACAGGACAGAGCCGATTCTGTTCTCGCCGCTCGATTCGCACGATCTTTATTACGCGACGAACGTGCTCTTCGAGACCAAGGACTACGGCAAGACATGGCAGCAGATCAGCCCGGATTTGAGCCGCGAGCACTCGGGACAACCAGCGTCGCTGAAGCCGCTTTCAGACAAGGATCAAGCGCGGCGTCGCGGGGTGATCTACTCATTTGCGGCATCGTTCAAGTCCAAAGAGACGCTGTGGGCGGGAACCGACGATGGGTTGGTGTGGGTTACCCGTGATCGCGGGAAGAACTGGAAAGAGATTACCCCGCCGAAGCTGACGCCATGGAGCAAGGTAACTCAAATCGAAGCTTCGCACTTTGACGACAATTCGGCCTATGTGTCGGTGAGCCGCATGAGAGTGGACGATATGCAGCCGTATCTCTTCCGCACGCGTGATGGAGGCGCCACCTGGGAGTCGATTGCGGCGGGGCTGCCGGATGGTTCGCCGGTGGATACGGTGCGCGAAGACCCGGTGCGCAAGGGGTTGCTGTTTGCGGGGACAGAGACTGCGGTGTGGGTGTCATTCGATGATGGCGACCACTGGCAATCGCTGGAATTCAATTTGCCGCATACGTCGATGCGCGACCTGCTGATCAAGGACAATGATTTGATTGTGGCGACGCATGGGCGCTCGTTCTGGGTTCTCGACGACATCTCACCTCTGCGCCAGATTACGGTAATGAAGTCGGACGCGGGCGCATTTCTGTTTAAGCCGGGCGTGGCGTATCGCGTGCGGCGGAGCACCAATCCCGATACGCCACTGCCGAACGATGAGCCTGCGGGAGAGAATCCTCCCGACGGCGCGATCATCGACTACGCGCTGTCGCAAGGGATCACCGGTCCAGTCGTGCTGGAGATTCTCGATTCGAGCGGCAACGTGGTTCGGAAATATGCAAGCGACGACAAACCCGAAGCAACCATGCAGGAGCTATCGAAGCAGTTGATTCCGCTTTACTGGCTGCGGATGCCGAAGACGCTGCCGGCCACACCGGGAACGCATCGCTGGGTGTGGGATCTGCATTACACCGCGCCAATTGCGACTCACTATGAGTACCCAATCTCGGCAGTGCCGCACGAGACACCGCGCACTCCGCAAGGACCGCTGGCACTTCCTGGGACATATACTGTGCGGCTGACCGCCGCGGGCAAGACGCTGACTGCGCCGTTGACGATCAAAATCGATCCCAGAGTCCATGCGACTCAGGCAGAGTTGAAGGGCATGTTCGAAGAGGATCGCAGGCTGGCTGAGATGGTTTCAACGAGCGCTTCCGCTGCGCTCGAGGTTCATTCGGCGAGGGAGCAGATTGAGACCTTATCGAAGAGTGCGCAGCCTCCAGTGAAGGATGCAGTTGAGAAACTCGACAAGGAGCTTGGCGAGCTTTTGAGTGGGCATCCTCCGAATCCCGGCGGCCCTGGAGGCGAAGAGCAGCCTGGGATTGATGATGTGACGGGTGAGACGGCGGGACTTTACGAGCAAGTCGGATCAGCGGATGCCGCACCGACTGCGGCGCAATTGAAGGCCGCGGATCGTGAAAGCGAGGAGTTGACCGAGGTGCTGGATCGCTGGCAGCACGCGAAGGAAACCTCGATTGCGGCCTTGAATCGCCAGCTTGACGCGGCGCATTTGCCGCTGCTGGATCTCAAGAAAGAGCCGCAAACAATGCCAGATAGCGGCGATGAAGACTAGAGTTTAATCCGAAATCCGCACCACTGACCGTGCATTCGTTTGAAGGAGAATGAATGGATAAGCTTCGTGTCAATCGCACGAGGGCGTTGCTGATTGTTTCGTTAGCTGCCCTGCCTGCTGCGGCGCAGACTGTCTCGCCGCAGTATTTCAACGACATGCACTGGCGGCTGATCGGGCCATTTCGCGGCGGGCGCGCGGTTGCAGTGAGCGGTGTTCCTGGCGATGGGGCCTCGTTCTACTTTGGAGCAGTCGATGGCGGAGTATGGAAGACCACGGATGCCGGCACGGTGTGGAAGCCCGTCTTCGATCGGCAACCGGTTGCGTCGATCG
>JBEKZG010000194.1:0-6847 GCA_049510095.1 Occallatibacter sp. | reverse complement strand
CCGCAATGCTCTTCCTGCGCAGCCCCGGCGGCATCAGCCACCACCCCGCTGAAGCCGCTCTGCAAGAGGACGTTGAGGCTGCTCTGCGCGTCGGCCGCGAGTTTCTAATGCGGCTTGCCAAAGATATTGGTTAGAATGCCGAGACGAGGTCAACTTTGCATCGCCTTGGATTAACCCGAAGCAGCCTGAAGCACGATCACTTGCTGCAGACTCCCGATACCTTCGTCCGCACCCCCCTGCCCGGCGCGGAAGGCGTCGAGTTTGTTGTCAACGTTGCCCCGCGTCTGGGCGCGCGATTCACCCAGATGACCGCGGAGTTCATCGCCGGAGGCACGCTCGGCCCCGCTCCCGCGCAGCGCTTCATCTATCTCCTTGAAGGCGCGCTCGAACTGGACGCCGGCGGTCAGCGCTACAGACTCACACCCGGCTCATTCGCATATCTTCCGCAAGGCGTGCCGCACACGGTACGCGCATCAACTCTTTCCCGCGCAACCCTTATTGAAAAACCGTATGAGCCTTTACCCGGCGACCACCAACCTCCGCAGATCGTTGTTGGCAACGAATCCTCCATGGCAGCCGTTCCCCTGATGGGTGACGACGCTCGTCGCGTGCGCGCGCTTATGCCCGACGGACCCGCGTACGACTTTGCCGTCAATACCATGACCTACGATCCCGGCGCCGCCCTGAGCATGGTTGAAATTCACGTCATGGAACACGGACTGTTGATGCTCGAAGGGGGCGGTATCTATCGGCTCGGAGACGCATGGTATCCGGTGCAGGCTGGTGACTTCATTTGGATGGGCCCATACTGTCCCCAGTGGTTCGGCGCCCTGGGCAAACATCCAGCAAAGTACCTGATCTACAAAGACTGGCGCAGGCATCCCCTCGGAGGTTGACAATCCCCATGACTGCTCAATCGAATCTCGTAGCTGGACTAAATCCCAAAGTCGAAATCGATACGCTATGCGAAGAGTTGGCGGCCCTCGCGCGGATCTCCGAAATGGAGCCGCCAGTGGTAACGCGCATCGTTTTCAGCGAGGCGGACATGCGCGCGCGCGCTTTCGTCAAGAGCCTCTGTAACGATGCATGGCTCAGCGTCCGCGAAGACGCAATCGGAAATACCTTTGCCCGCTGGGTTGGCTCCGAACCGGAACTCGCGCCGGTTGGCACCGGCTCTCACATTGACGCCATCCCCAACGCCGGCTCCTATGACGGAACCGTCGGCGTTCTCGGAGGCCTTGAGGCCATACGCGCCCTGCAGCGCGCCGGATTCCATCCACGCCGGTCCATCGAATTGGTTATCTTCACCGCCGAAGAACCGACTCGGTTCGGCATCGGCTGCCTTGGCAGTCGCATGATGGCGAGTGTGCTTTCTCCCGCCGCCGCCCTTACGCTTCGCGACAAACAAGGGCACGATCTCGAGACATTGCGCAAGGAAGCCGAATTCATCGGCCCGCTCGAATCCGTAGCCCAACCCGCCGGATGCTTTCACCAGTTTGTCGAGTTGCACATCGAGCAGGGACCGCTGCTTGAGGAAGAAGGAATCGATCTCGGCCTTGTTACTCACATCGCCGCACCGGCCAGCCTGCGCATCGAGATTGAAGGCGAAGGCGGCCACGCCGGCGGAAAGCTGATGCCTGGCCGAAAAGATGCGCTGGTTGCCGCGTCGGAGCTGATCCTCGCCATCGAGTCTGCGGCCAAGTCCACCGGTGTCATCGATACCGTCGCCACAGTGGGTGTTTGCGAAGTGTTTCCCGGCGCGGTCAACAGCATTCCCTCGCTCGTTCGCCTTGAAACCGACATTCGCGACATCGAAGGTGTGCGCCGCGATTCCGTAATCACCACTATCCGTGCTGCTTGCGCCGAAATTGCGGAGCGGCGCGGCGTGACCATCGCAATAGATGTGGTGAATGTCGATCCAACCACCACCTGCGACCCGGATATCCTCGATGCAATGGAGGTCTCCGCTCTGGATGCTGGACGCAGCTCGAAAAGAATGGTGGCGCGCGCCTATCACGATTCGTCTTTCGTGGCATGCATCGCACCTGTGGCCATGCTATTTATTCCCTGCCGGGGCGGGGTAAGCCACCGGCCTGACGAGTACGCCTCGCCGGAGTGGATCGCCGGCGGTGTCGACGTTCTCGCGCGAACCTTGGCTCGCCTGGCAAGTTGAACCATCGGCCCCCTAGCGATGCCTCCCCCTTTGCAACTTGGCCGCGCCGATGTATGCTATGCCTCAACCCGTACGGCGACCCGGGATTCCCCAAACCATGAGCACGAGCGATACAACTCGCATCGTTGGCACCCCCGTACTCCGCAAGGAGGGCGTGGACAAACTGCTGGGCCGCGCGCGCTATATAGATGACATCGAACGGGACGGTATGTGGTTCGGGGCTACCGTTCGCAGCACCATTCCCCGTGGACTCATCCGCTCCATCGGATTCGACCGCCGCATCGACTGGACTGAGTTCACCATCGTCACCGCCGCCGATATTCCCGGCAAGAATCACGTCCACCTCATCATTGCCGATCAACCTTGCCTTGCGGACGGGCAGGTGAATCACTGCGACGAACCGATTCTGCTGCTCGCCCACCCGGATAAACACAAACTGCGCGAAGCTGCGGCTGCCGTACACATCGAGTACGACCCCCTGCCCCCCGTCTTCACCATCGAGGAAAGCGAACGGCAGGATGTGATTGTTTGGGGCGCGGACAATCTGATCAAAAGTTTCTTACTTGATAAAGGCAATGTGGATGCGGTTTGGACCTCCGCCGCGCACATCGTCGAAGGCGAATACCGCACCGGTGCGCAGGAGCATCTCTACATTGAAAACAACGGCATGATTGCCGAGTGGAACGCCGAGAGCGGCATCACCGTTTGGGGTTCGCTGCAGTGCCCCTTTTACGTGCACAAATCTCTGATGGCCGTCTTCGATCTGCCCGAAGAAAAAGTCCGCGTCATTCAAACCGAGACCGGCGGCGCATTCGGCGGCAAGGAAGACTATCCGTCCACTCTTGCTTCTCATGCGTCCTTGCTCGCCTTCAAATCCGGTCATTCGGTGAAGATGGTCTACGACCGCATGGAAGATCTCGCCGCCACCACCAAGCGCCATCCCTCGCGCGTCCGTCACCGCACCGCGCTCGATAAAGACGGCAAGCTTTTGGCCATGGATATCGATCTCGCTACCGATGGCGGCGCCTACGCAACGCTATCGTCTACAGTCCTCTCGCGCGCCACGCTGCATTCGTCCGGCCCGTATGTCTGCCCCAACGTGCGCGTACGCGCGCACTCCTGGGCCACCAACACCGTCCCCTACGGTGCATTCCGCGGCTTTGGCGCGCCCCAGGCCATCTTCGCCATTGAGCGCCACATGGACGAAATCGCAGCCGCCATTGGCCTTTCGCCCGTTGAGCTACGCCGCGGGAATTTTCTCCACGACGGAGATACCACCGCCACCGAACAGGTCATGCGCGACCCGGTGATTCTCGATAAGCTTCTCGATCGCGCACTCGCCGAGAGCGAATATCACACCCGTCATAATCGTTTCGCTCTGGAGAATCCGTCGAGCCCAATTAAGCGAGGCCTGGGAATCGCGGCCTTCTTTCACGGCTCCGGATTTACCGGCTCCGGCGAGCGCTATCTCAATTCTCTTGCGGGACTCGACGTTACGCCTGAAGGCAAGCTCCGGGTCCTGGTGGCCAACACCGAGTTCGGCCAGGGCACAAACACCGTGCTCTCTCAAATTGCGGCAGAGGCCACCGGTCTCGGCTACGACGATGTCGTCATGGCGCCGCCCGATACCGGCATCGTTCCTAACAGCGGCCCCACCGTCGCCTCGCGCACCACCATGGTTGTCGGCCATCTTATTGAACGTGCCGGTCAACAGCTTCTTGCCATGCTGCGCGATCATGCCCAACTTGGCGCACACTACACACGCGAAGAGTTCTTCTCCGCTTGCGACCGTTACCGCGCCGCGCACGGCAAGGTCGAATCCCTCTGCCGTTATGAGGCTCCCCCCAACATCTATTGGGACGACAAGACGTATCACGGCGAAGCCTATCCGGCCTACGTATGGTCTGTTCAGATTGCGCAGGTGGCCGTTGACACCGTCACATACTCCGCCGAAGTCGAGGAATTCTGGTCCGTCCAGGAAGTGGGCCGTGTCCTCAATCCCGTCCTGGCCGCCGGCCAAATCGAGGGCGGCATTGCGCAGGCCATCGGCTACGCGCTGTATGAAAAAGTGGTCTTGCAAAATGGTCAAATGGCCAACAACCAGATGACCAATTACATTATGCCCACCGCCGAGGATGTTCCGCCCATTCACGTTTTCTTTGAACAGATTCCCTTTCGCTATGGCGGTTTCGGAGCCAAGGGCATCGGTGAGCTGCCCCATGACGGCCCCGCCCCCGCAATCCTCAATGCCATCCGCGATGCCACGGGCATTGGCTTTCACTCCATTCCGCTTCTGCCCGAGGATCTTTTCGCGGAGCTATCCGTAAGTCGACCCATTACGGAGACTGTAGCCGTATGAGCCACTGTTATTCCACCATCTGTTTCACCGTCAACGGAACTGACATTGCTATTCAGCCGCCGCCGATGAAACGCCTTCTGGATGTGCTGCGCGAAGATCTGCGCTTGACCGGAACAAAGGAAGGCTGTGGCGAAGGCGAGTGCGGCTCCTGTTCGGTGCGCATGAATGGCGAACTGGTAAACAGTTGCCTCGTGCCCGTGCTCCAGGCCGAGGGATCCAGCATTCAGACTGTCGAGGGCCTCGCAATCAATGGCGAGTTACATCCGCTGCAAAAGTCATTCCTCAATTGCGGCGGCGCGCAATGCGGCATCTGCACACCCGGCATGTTGATGGCCGCTGCGCAGCTTCTCGAAATCAATCCACATCCAACCATGGCTGAAATTCGCGAAGGCCTTGCCGGCAACCTCTGTCGCTGTACCGGTTTCATACGCATCTTCGAGTCCGTGGTTGCTGCCGCGGCAGGCACTGTAAGCGATGCCACTGAGCAGGCGGCCCATGCGCGGTAATCCGCATGCTCACGAAATGATTGCCCCCGGCAGCCTGTCCGCGGTGCTACAGCTCATCGCCGCTGCGCCTGGGGAGTGGACGCCAATCGCAGGCGGTACCGAGCTCATGGTCGCCCACGCGGCTGGAAAGCTTGGCGCAAACAAACTCGTCAGCCTGTGGGGCATCCCCGATCTGCGCTTCATCAACACCACATCTGAAAGCATTGTCATCGGCGCAGCCACCACCTTTCGCGATCTGCGCGAACACGCAGCCATCGCAGCGCAGCTCCCGCTCCTCGCCAGAGCCGCAAGCTGGATCGGCTCCATCGCCAACCAAAGCCGCGCCACCATCGGGGGCAATCTCGTCAACGGATCGCCCGCCGCGGATTCCTCGCCCGCGCTTCTCGTTTACGATGCGGAGATCGAGCTGATATCGCTTCGCGGCAGCCGTCGCCTTCCCTATTCGTCTTTTCATACCGGCTACAAGAGCAACGCCATGGCCCCCGATGAACTGCTCTTTGCAATTCATCTCCCGCTGCGCTTTGAGCATCATCGCCAGTGCCTGCGCAAAGTCGGAACGCGCCGTGCCATGGCCATTTCGAAAGTTGCGCTGGCGGGCAGCGCTTTGCTCGAAGAAGGAATCGTTCGCGAGATTCGGCTTGCCGCTGCGAGTCTTGCTCCCTTTCCCGCGCGGCTCACTCAAGCTGAAGCCGCACTGCAAGCCCGGCCCATCGATTCAGAATCCATCCAGTCCGCGCGCGCGGCGTTGTTAGCCGAGGCCAAGCCCATTGACGATATCCGTTCCACAGCCGAATACCGCATCCGTGTAGCCGCCAATCTGCTCGAAGAATTTCTGAACGGTTTACGCTCCGTGGAGCCATCGCGATGAATTCCATTCTCCAATCCTGGAATACAGCGGACCCTGACTCAGCGGTGAGCGCAATGATTGCCTGCTGCGGCGCGCGCCGATGGGCCGAGGCCATGATCGCGCTGCGTCCCATTGCCACCGTTGCGGAGTTGAGCGCCGCCGCCGATCGCGTCTGGAGCACAATGGATGAGGCAGACTGGCTGGAGGCCTTTGCCTGCCATCCTCGCATAGGCGATCGAAAGCCGGCGCACGCAACCGCTAAATCCGCCGCATGGTCCATCCAGGAACAGTCCTCCACAAAAACGTCGGCCGATCGCATCCTTGCCGAGTTGGCCGCCGGCAATGCACTTTATGAACAGCGCTTCGGCTTTACCTACATCGTGTGCGCAACCGGAAAGAGCGCGGATGAAATGCTCGCTAACCTCAATCGCCGCCTGGCCAGCGACCGCGCCACAGAGTTACGCGAAGCCGCCGAGCAACAACGTCAAATCACACAAATTCGTTTAGGAAAGTGGCTGGTGGAATGAGCGCAATCACAACGCACGTCCTGGATGCGGTACTCGGCAAACCTGCCGCCGGAATCGCCGTGCGCCTTGATGCCCTGCAAGAAGACGTCTGGGTCCCCGTCAGCGAAAGCGCGACCGATGCCGATGGCCGTTGCCGCGATCTTACACACGATTGGCCCTCAGGCGTCTATCGCCTCACCTTCTCGACAGGCGAATTTCTTGCGCGATCCGGGCGCGCCACCATCTATCCTCAGATCGCAATCACCTTTCTTTGCGATGGAGTGGCGCATTACCACCTCCCGCTGCTCTTAAGCGATAACAGCTACACAACCTACAGAGGAAGCTGACACCATGGCAAGACTGGGAGAAAACCGCTACGGGAAATCGCGCGTGCGCTTTTCGCGCATCACGCGTCACGGAGACCGTCACGAATTCAACGAGTGGACCGTGCGTGTG
>JBEKZG010000193.1:0-6880 GCA_049510095.1 Occallatibacter sp. | reverse complement strand
CGTTTGAGAAATGGATGGAAGAGGCGAATTCCCCGAGTAAGCCGTTCGGGTTCCGCATCTCGCGCCATCCTCGCGAGCGGCCACGCACCAAGCATGACGGCACCACAGGCGCAAAGCAGCACAACGCGAATCCCGGCGACAGGAGGTAGCTGCGAAGTCAACTCCGCAGGCAACTTCGAACCGTGGGTTTGCAATAGTTGGGGAAGGTAGCCACCCGCCAATCCGGCCAAACTTCCCATGCCGATTCCGGTAGCGAATACAATGCTGAAACCGGACGCCCGATTGTGCTCATTAGTGAATTTTGCTACTGCCGGTGAGAAACAAATCGGCCAGAAGCAGAGCGCAAGTCCGGTCAAAAATGCGAGGCCGATCTGGGCGGGAGGCCAGACGGTGAAGACTCGAAGGGCGCAGACCGCGGGGGCACCGAGAAACGAAATGAGCAGAGGCCTTCGAAATCCATATCGCCGTACAACAATCATGGCGGGGATGGTTCCGACCACGTTTCCCAAAGTCAGCGACGCTAGAATCTGTCCGATGATGCGCTCGTTGAAATGAAGATCGGTAAGGTAAAGGTTGAAGAGAAAGAAGAATAGACCAAAACCAAAATCGAAGAAGAAAGCGGCTACGAAAAACCTCCAAAAGTCTGCTTCGAAGCCGCGCAACCCTGCAGGTACCCGCGGCCGCCATCGCAAGTAGCGGCGAACTTCGCGCGCGGGGATTTGCCCAGCAATGTCGGGCATCAGCTTCCTCCTCGTATCAGCTGGCGAAGTCTCTCAACGGCCCAGTCGAGACTCGTGCAGCGCAGTTCGAATACACCCCCTTCGAGCATGAGATCGAACATCTGCGCTTGCCGCTTGCGCAGTTCCGGCTCAGAACTGGCGCGCTGGAGCATGTACAGCCTGGCCACCTCAACAGGGAACGGCACTAACTCCTGCCGTTCAACATTACGATTAAGGAAGACGACATGTTTGATGCGCGAGATTGACGAAGTGCTGAAGAGAGGAACAGATGCTGTTGCAAACTCGATGGATGGCTTGCCGATTTCTGCTCGCTGCATCACCGGCAGGCCGCGCAGCTCTCGGAAGAGGCTTTCCGATGACGGTCGAAAGCGAACCATGCTGCAGTCACCGACTATCAGCCGGTCGTCCCGCCCGTCCACCAGATAGCTCCCGTCGTCGGTGATGTAAGTCCATCCGGCGCGCGCACAGGCATACGAGAGCGTAGACTTTCCCGCGCCTGAATCTCCGCACAAAAGTAGGCCGGCGCCGTCCAACTCCACGCAGGCTGCATGAATTCCCCACGCGTAGTTATGAACAAGCTGCCCCATGACCGTGCATTTCAGAAAGAAATAGCGGAAGTAGTCGCGGTGCTCAAGCGTCGAGCCGGTCACCCACATATTCGAGATCGCGCGGCGGTAATCCCAGATCACAAAATTCTCGCCGTCAGCAATGTTGCTCGCCAAGTGCCCCCTCATACGGGGGTTGGGCAGCGGAGGGCAATCGCGAGAAGTTCCCGCGGTGACGCCAATATTCAACGTAATTGGTTCAACATCGAATACTTTGTTAGAGCGGCTCCAGCACTCTGCCGCGGCTTCCAGAACCTCTCTGGAATTCGTGGATACATTTAGAGGAAAGCCGAGTGGATAAAAAGTGTCCTTATGGTTGTATTCGACACACGAGAGATAAGGGTCGCAAAAACTGATCGGCTCCGAACGACTCCACGCTTGCTTGAGTTGTTCGACTGTCAGCATCTCAAATGTCTGAACAGGCAGAGCGTTCAGGGTGCTCCTCATAGCTCCGTCCCTTCCCATCAGAACTGGTACTTCAGCGCCACTTGAACAATGCGCGGGTTATTCGACTTGCCGGTGATCAGCCCAAACGGCGGGCTGGAAGAACCTAAGATGGCCCCATTCCCCGGATTGGCGAAGTTTGCTCTGTTGCTCAGATTGAAGAACTCCGCGCGCAGATGAACGCTCTGGGATTCAGTGACAGGAATAGTTCTTTCCGCCGCCATATCCAGGTTGAACTGCCCAGGCCCGCGAACGATCCCCACGCCGCTATTTCCAAAGTCCGTATCGGCCGGGCCGGTCCCGAACGGCGCCTCGGGCGCGGAAGTAGTTCCCGACGGATCGAGGTAGCCGTTGATAACGCGCGAATAGAGAGAGCCATGCGTTGTAAGGGGCGAGCCGCTCAGTTGCGCGCGATTTTCGAAGGGGTAATTCCCATAGACAGCGCCGGCAGATTCATCAATCAACGTAATTGGCGTTCCACTTTGCAGAACAAGGATTCCCGATGTCTGCCAGCCGGATGCAACGTGTTTAACCATGCTGCCCATTGAGCGAACGGCCGGCAGGTCGTAATTGAAGCTGAAAACCGCGCGATGCGCGCGATCAAAGTCGGTGAGTCCATACGCCTGCTGGGGATTATGCTGATCGTTCGTTAACAGCCATAGCTCGAATACCTGGTTTCCCGAGGACCCGCTTGTCTCATCGAGATTCTTCGACCATGTGTAGCTTCCGAGAAACTGTAAACCATGGCTCAGTCGTTTTGTCACGCTTGCCTGTAGCGAGTTGTAGTCCGAACTGTATGCGGTCTGGCAAATCAAAGAGCCAGGTCCAATGCCCTCGTAAGGAGCACGCTGCACGACATTCGCAACCGAGTTCGTCGTCGCGCCATATACCGGACTCGTTGGGCTCCCTAGCAGGCTCTGATTGAACTCCGAGCACCCCGCCACGTGAATGGAGCGCGTGCCAACGTATCCCACTTCCGCAAGGTAATCCCGGAAAAATGCAAACTGCGTATTCAGGTTGTATTCCTCGGTATAGGGATCCACGACATGTGTGGATATGCCGGTGACCGTCGGGCCGCCTCCGGGAATCCGCGGAAGAAAAATCGGGTAGCTTGACTCACTCGGCAGAAGTGGGCTGTATGGTTGTGCAAGGGTGGCCCCCGCGTTCTGCGACCCTGCATAGAATTGGCTTGTCGAAAATGGCGGCTGCCCCACCAGGTTCTCAGCCAACCCGGCCGCAAGTCGGTCGAAGTAAATTCCGAATCCACCGCGAAGCACAACGTTAGCCTTATCAGTCAGGCGATAAGCAAAGCCCACTCTGGGAGAAACATCGTGATAGTCCGTCGGCCAAAGGCCGCGGCGGTCCGATTGAATCACCCCTTGCGGAACCGGTCCGGAAAAGTTGGAAGAGACCACGAATCCGCTCAGGCTGCCAGATGCAGGCGCGCTCATCGCCGCGAGAGTGGGGTCGAAGGTTACCAGCCTGCCGTTAATCTCTGAAGGAGGACCGAATATCTCATAGCGCAGTCCAGCATTCACCGTGAGCCGTGGCGTCAGCCGCACATCATCCTGAATGAAACCTGCAATGTCGGTATATCTCTCATCCTTGCGGAATAATCCGGAACTGCCGTCGCTGGAGGATACGTTGCTCTCATCATTCGGGCTGGCGTTCTGTGCAGCGCTTTCACCTAACAAGAAATCGTCGAATGTGTTGATATCCAGAAGTCCATCGGCGGAATAGGGAGCATTGACCATAACTTGATGCCGCTTTACTTCGCCGCCGATGCGGATGGAGTGATTGTGCCGCGTGAGCGAAAACATATCCTGTGCGATGAAGCTGTTTGTCCGCTGTGCTTGCGACGGAGTCCCGGCGTCGCCGATGGTGAACAACCCGTTCACGGTGATTCCGGGGGCGGCAATCCCCGCGCCCGATGTGCCAGTCGGAGATTGGGTACCGATATCCGATGCGAGGATCGGATTCGCCACAGCCGCGATGCCGTCGAATCGCATGTACCCGGCGCGCACCACGTTGATCATGTTTGAATTCACCACGTGGGTGTCCGCAACCACGGCCATCGCATTCTGATCCAGTTCATTTGTGCCCCACCCCGGAACATTGGCCGCGTTCGGAGAAAAGGCTTCGACTGTTGGCGCGCGCGAATAGAAGAATCGCTCGGAAATCTCGTTCTTGTCTGTCAGCGCATGATCGATGTTGGCCGTGTACTGATCCTCGTTGTAGGTTGATGGCGGGGCATACGTCGATTCGCCCACTGGTATCGGCCCTCCGCTGGCCCCAAGCAGGATCTGAGGACTGGGGATTGCGAACTGGCCGTTCGGCAGTTTGAAATTCAACAAGCTCAACGCCACCGGGTTGATATTCGATCCGTCGCACGCGACCTGGGTCCCGCCTGCAGAAGTTGGATACGCGCAAAACTGCGCGCCAAGTGTTGCGGCGGAACGGTCTGCGGTAAGCTGTGGCAAAATGACCGTCGTCGCGGTCCCCTCGCCATTGCTCGAACGCAGGCCCTGGTAGGCGCCAAAGAAGAAAGTCTTATCCCGGCGAATCGGTCCGCCAATCGCAAACCCAAATTGATTTTGTTTCAAATCCGGGCGTGGCTGGCCGTCAAGCTTTGAAAAGAAGTCATTCGCGTTGAGCAAGTCGTTGCGGAGGAACTCCCATACATCGCCATGCAGATGATCTGTTCCCGTCTTGCTGATGACGTCCACATTCGCGCCGGTCCCGCGTCCATAGGCAGCATCGTAGTTTCCGGTCTGCACCTTGAATTCCTGAATCGTGTCTGGCGCGGGAACAGCGACGCCAACCTCCTCGCCATCCGAAGCCGCGGAGTTCTGCGAAAGATTATTCGCATCCACTCCATTGAACTGAATGTTGTTGGCCGTGGTCTTGCTGCCATTGGCTTCCACATCCTGGGTTCCGCGTCCCAACTCCGTCGCATCCGGCAGTCCCACCACAACGCCTGGCGAAAGCGAGAGGATCTGGGTGAAGTTCCGATTGGAGAGGGGAAGAGCCTCAATCGCTTTCTCGTCCACGGCGCGGCCAAGAGAAGAACTCTGGGTATCGGCCATCTCCGCATCCGCCTGTACCTCGAGACTCGTATCCACAGTCGCCATTCTCAGGCGAAACTGGACCGTGCTGGTCTCGCTGACGATAACCGCAAGGGAACCCACCTTGCTTTCCGCAAACCCCTCCACCTTGACTGAGGATCGGTACTCGCCTGGCGGCAGCATGGCGGCTGTGAAGACTCCAGCTGCATTCGTCATCACCGATCGAGACAAATGAGTTGACTCATTCTCGATAGTCACTGAAACATTGGGCATCGGATGGCCCGAAGGATCGATTACCGATCCTTGTATGGCGCCCGTGCCCGGTGCCTGACCCAGGACCAAAGCCGCCTGGATGAGGAGTGGGCCCAGGATGCGGCCGGCCCGCAATGAAAGATTGCGCATTGTATCGCCGCCTCGTATTGAGATATGACGCGGCTTCAGAATATGAATGATTGGATTACGGACTTGTCAGCAACATGTCTTTGCATTGTCATTTGGAAAACTCGCGTCGATGAGGAACGGAAAGAGAGGAATCGATTCCAGTGCAAGGAACTGTTTCAAAATAGGTTTACTTGATGTGGAGTCTGGAAATAACCCTCGAAAAACATACTGCGGCACGTTATCCATGCCGGACTCTACCACCTCTCCGCTTTCGTTACAACTCTCTATTCGATGCTTTCGACCGCAGTTCTGCGTCGTTCGTCGCACCCGATAAAGAAAACTGCGCGCCGTCCGCAATAGTTTGTTTCCCGATCCGGTGGCTCCCTCACTGTGTCTTCAGGGCCATCTGAATCCAATGCAGCTCACCACTCGGTGCAAGCTTGCATCACTCAATGCCGGCGTAAAGGTGAACGCGTGCAGGCGGCAATGGCAGGGACGTTGCCGAAGCATAGACATCCCTCTGAAACGGTCCTTGTCTAAGAGTCATGTGTGTTACATTTTCGCCATGGTAACTAAGGGTTTAGCAACGTGCGCAATCTTGCTGGCCATTGCGCAAACGCCGTCCTCTGTTTACGGACAGCGAACCCAAAACACCAGCGCCGGTCATCATGCTCAGCCCGCCCCCAATGCGGCCACCTCCGCTTCACGGGACGCCGCCAGTCCAGCCGCAACTAGTCCAGTCCCAACCGGCGATTCCAGCGGCTTTCCCAACGACACCCAACCGCAGCCGCGGATCATTGTCACTCCGTCGCTTCAATCACCCTCACAATGGCTTCTCCGCGATCGCATCACCTGGGGAGCTAACCTTGTTCTTGTCATTCTGGGATATGCCGGCATTATGCTTGCGCTTTCCGCGCTTAGAAGAATCGAGCGCCAGACTAAAATCGTGGAAGACGCTGCCGCTGCCGCTGCCGACTGTGCGCATGCGGCATTGCTCAACGCCCAAGCCATTATGGATTCAGGTAGGCCCTGGCTCCTGATGACCATCAAGCCGTCCCCGGACATCGAAAACAGCTTTGCCATGATCGCTACCAATCATGGCCGTTCCCCTGCAAGAATCGTCGGCACTTCTGAACATATCGCGTTCGCCGTTGATGAATCCCAACTTCAGAGGACGCCAGTGTATCCCAGCGACGAATTGAGCCCGCCGCTCGTTCCCATCATTTTGCTCCCTGGGGAATCCGCCGAAATCAAGCCCTTTAGCCGCGACGACCTGAAGGCGATTTGCGACTCGGAAGAAAGGCTCAGGAGCGTCGAAAACTGGGAAGAAAAGGTCTATTTATACGGAAAGGTCGTCTATCGGGATCTGATTGCTCCTCCCGAAAAGCCAACGCATGAAACCGCGTGGTGCTGCTGGTATATTCACGGGCGTCAGAAAAGCGGAATGGTTTTTGCGGGGCCCGCGGAATACAACGCTCACACTTAGAATCGAGCCCCTCCGCACCTCTCGCCGGCGCCTATTGGGCTCCTCTCGGCAACCGCGAACAGAGTGGTCCCTGACGCGACGGTGTGGCCCCAGACCCGGTTTCGTCAAGAGGTGCTAAGCAGTAACCTGCCGGAGGTCTTGGTCGAACATTGGATCGGG
>JBEKZG010000192.1:0-6887 GCA_049510095.1 Occallatibacter sp. | reverse complement strand
ACATCCGCGAAGGAACAACGCTTGACCGGCTGCCAGAGATTCTAAAAAGATTGAGGAGGCTGCTGCCTACCCGCGTGGTTTTTCTGGATGCGCAGGACGCCGTGCTTGTGCGGCGCTACTCCGAGACGCGACGCCCGCATCCACTACGCCGTTCGGAGACGGTTTCACGATCCATTGTGGAAGAGCGGCAACTGCTGGATCCCATCCGCAACGTGACCGACACGCTGATCGACACCTCGAATTTCAATGTGCACGAACTCCGCGCGCATATCCAAACCAGATTCGGGCAGGAGGACCAGACCAAGCACCTTCTGGTTTCCTGCCTCAGTTTTGGATTCAAGAATGGTGTTCCGCTGGATGCGGATATGGTTTTCGATGTGCGGTTCCTGCCCAACCCTCATTTTGTTCCGGAGTTCCGCAAGAAGACCGGGCAACACCCGAAGGTGGCCGCGTATATTACCGGATTTCCGCAGACTACGGAGTTCCTGGAACGGGTGACGGAGCTGATGCTTTATCTTCTGCCGCACTACGTTGAGGAAGGGAAGAGCTACCTGACGGTGGCTTTTGGCTGCACAGGCGGCCAGCACCGCAGCGTGATGATGGCGGAAGAGATGAGCAAGCGGCTGAAGAAGGCTGGGTACCTCGTGAAGGCGCTGCATCGGGATATGCCGCGGTGAGTTAGCGAGAAAGCAAGTCAGCCAGTTAGCGAGTCAGACCGTCGGCGAACTTGCATCCGGATGGTTATTTTGGCAGGTCGTCGAGCCAGCGGGCGAGAGACGTTTCTTCACCTCCAGCTTCGTATTGCCAGACCACCATCCTTGGCGCTGCAACAACCTGGTAGGGTTCCGGATTTAGAGCGTGTGGAGGGTTCCTGGCCTCATAAATCCACAGCGAAGGGATCTTCAATCTTGCCGCAGCCTGAACAGCGTCGTACCGGTCGCTGACCAGCAGGTGAGCCGGAACTAGCCGGGAGCGCGCGTCCTTGAAGATGGCGTTCATTGGGGCATCGAGCGGGGACTCGAGGACTACGCCTGCCAACTCCGGGTGCGCCGCGGCTATTTCGAGAGCAAGGTTGGCGCCGAGCGACTTTCCATCCAGAATGATTGCGCCGGGGGCGATGTGGCGGATTCCGGTCAGATAGTCGATGGCCCAATTTGCGTCTTCGCGCCAACGCGCCTCACTGGGGCGCTGGAACTGGCTTTGACTGTATCCGCGATAGTCGAACGCGAAGACGTTGACGCCCAAGGCGTGCAGCGCGGCGAGCGTGTCCACTGTATCGCCCAGGTTGCCGTCCTGGCCGTGCAGATAGAGGACGGTGAATCGGCTGTAGCGTGCGTCCGTAGGTGCGGTGATCCACCAACCCTTCAGGCGGGGCTCGCCGGTTTCAGTGCTCGCAAATGCGACTGGGTCAAAGGCCAGCCCCAGGCTGGCGGGAGTGCGGGTAACGGCTGACGCGGGGTGATAAAGCAACTGCCAGCTTCCCTGCCAGAAGAGCAGGCAGAGCACGCCCCACGAGCACACGGCCGCACCCACAAAAGCGATGCTCACCGCCATGAGGAGCCAACGGCCGGAGACTGTCGGCGGTGGCGACTTGAAGCCGCTCGCCGGGTGCGCCATGGCTGAGCGGGGTGGAGATGCGGCAGGTCTGGATAGGGCCTTTTTTCGGGGCATGGTGATGTTGACTTCAACTTTCGCCATTGTTGGAGCTTCTCCTTTATGCTAATGGCCTAGGCCCGGTTCATGGCCCAGTCTCAAGGAGCGATTGTCATGGCTCAGTTTGTTCGCATTTGTTCCGTATCCGAACTGCCCGCCGAGGGCGAGGTTGCAGAGTTTACGGTTTCAGGCCGTTCCTTATGCGTGGCTCACTTGAATGGAACGGTCTCCGTGCTGGACGGCACGTGTCCGCATGAGGGAGGGCCGCTGGGGGAGGGAATCCTTGAGGAAGGCCGCGTGGTTTGCCCCTGGCACGCGTATGCATTCGACCTGCACACGGGCGCTTCAGAGCAGGATTCCAGTTTGAAGGTCGAGGTGCTGGAAGCGACGGTTGCGGATGGGGAAGTGCGCGTGAAGCTGTAGGGTATCTTCTTCGCACGCGTCCCGCATGGTATATTCCTTTGCCATGACCATCCGGTTTCGTTATTCGCCGCTCTGCCTGCCAGCTTTTGTCTGCCTGATTTTGTGCATCTCCACAGCGCAGGCGCAAAACCCAACCGCCGCCAAGCCAACCGTGGCGGAAGCGCTTGCCTTCATCGACAATGCGGAGAAGGAACTGAACGCGATCCAGGTGGATGTGGCGCGCGCTCAGTGGGTAGAGGAAACCTACATCACCGACGACACGGTCGCGCTTGTGGCAGAGGCAGAGGACCGGCTCGTTGCGCGGCAAACCGAGCTCATTGGCGAGGGTCAACGGTTCAAGGGGTTGGCGCTGCCGCCGGATGCGGTGCGTAAGTTGACGCTGCTGAAGCTGAGCATTGGCCTGCCCGCGCCCTCCGACCCCGCACTGCGCGCCGAGACGACGCAGAAGGCAGCGGAACTGGACGCCGCGTATGGCCGGGGCCGCTACTGTCCCGAAGCCGACAAGGAACACTGCCTGGGCATTGATGAGCTTGGTGTGAAGATGGCTCAGATCCGCGATCCGAAGGAACTGGCGGAGCTTTGGGCGGGCTGGCATGCGGTGGGTGTGCCCATGCGCGGCAACTACGCGCGGCTGGCGGAACTGAGCAACCAGGGCGCGCGGGAGTTGGGCTTTGCCGACACAGGCGCTCTGTGGCGGTCGCAGTATGACATGACGCCGGAGGAGTTTCAGGCCGAGATCGAGCGGCTCTGGACACAGGTTGAACCGCTCTATCGTGAACTACATACTTACGTTCGCCACAGGCTCATCGAGAAATATGGGGATGCGGCGCGCAGACCGGACGGGATGATTCCCGCGCATTTGCTGGGCAACATGTGGGCGCAGGAGTGGGGCAACATCTACGATGTGGTTGCTCCGCCGTCGGGACCGCTGCCCTACGACCTGGGGGCGATTTTGAAGGCGCGCCACACAGATGCGCCGCAACTGGTGCGCTACGGCGAAGGCTTCTACAAGTCGCTGGGCTTCAAAGCGTTGCCGGATACGTTCTGGAAACGGTCGATGCTGGCGCATCCGCGGGACCGCGACGTGGTGTGCCACCCGAGCGCCTGGGATGTGGACAATGTGCTGGATGTGCGCATCAAGGCGTGTTTTCAGCCCACCGCGGACGATTTTGTGACCGTACATCACGAGTTAGGCCACAACTACTACCAGATGGCTTATCGCAATCAGCCGTACTTTTTCCGCGACGGGGCCAACGATGGATTTCACGAGGCCATCGGTGACTCGATTGCGCTGAATGTGACGCCGGATTATTTGAAGAAGCTGGGATTGATTGACGAGGTTCCGCCGCCCAGTGCGGATATTCCTCTGCTTTTGCGTACGGCGCTGGACAAGATCGCGTTTCTGCCGTTTGGCCTGCTCATCGACAAGTGGCGCTGGCAGGTCTACTCCGGTCAGGTTACGCCGGAGCACTACGAAAGCGCATGGTGGGCGCTGAGGGAGAAGTACCAGGGCGTTGCGCCTCCGGTGGCGCGCTCGGAAGCGGACTTCGACCCTGGCGCCAAGTATCATATTCCCGGCAATGTGCCCTACATGCGCTACTTCCTGGCGCGCGTCTACCAGTTTCAGTTCTACCGCGCGATGTGCCAGGCGGCGGGATACAAAGGGCCGCTGAATCGCTGTTCGGTCTATGGCTCGAAGGAGGCCGGCGCGCGGTTGAACGCGATGCTGGAACTGGGCCGCTCGAAACCATGGCCCGAGGCGCTGAAGGCGATGACGGGAAGCGACAGGGCCGATGCTTCGGCCATTGTGGAATACTTTCAGCCGCTCATGGACTGGCTCAAGGAGCAGAACAAGGGCGAGAAGGAAGGCTGGACTTTGTCGGCGGATCCGTTGAGGTAGCGATGCGCGAACCCAGGTCCCAGAATCGGGACCTGGGGCACCCAACTTTGTGGCAATTAGTACTTGACGATAGCGGTGAAGGAGTCGGGCTTGAGACTGGCTCCGCCGACGAGCGCGCCGTCGATCTCTTCCTGGCCGATGAGGGCGGTGGCGTTGTCGGGCTTGACGCTGCCGCCGTACAGGATGCGGATTGCAGCTGCGACATCCGCGCCCAGGAGCTTGGCGACTTCGGCGCGGATGATCTTGTGGGCGTCGACGGCAATCTCCGGCGTAGCGGTTTTGCCGGTGCCGATGGCCCAGACAGGTTCATAGGCAATGACGATGGGCGCAGCGGCTTCAGGCGTGATACCTGCAAACGCGCCTGTGACCTGGGTTTTGAGGACGCTGGCTGTTTCACCGGCTTCGCGTTCGGCAAGAACTTCGCCAATGCAGACTATTGGAATGATGCCGTGCTTGAGGGCGGTGTGGAGCTTTTTATTGACGATTTCGTCGGTCTCGGCAAAGTACTGACGCCGTTCGGAGTGGCCGATGAGGGTGTGTGTTCCGCCTACGGCGATGAGCTGGCCGATGGAGGTTTCGCCGGTGTATGCGCCTTCCTCGGCAAAGTGGATGTTCTGGCAGCCGACTGCAACGTTTGAGCCCTTGGCGGCTTCAATCACTGTGGGCAGCAGGACGGGCGAGGGGAACAGGGCGATTTCGTCGCGGGTGTGGCCTGCTACGAGTGGCAAAAAGGCATCGACAAACGCTTTGGCTTCGGCGGGTGTCTTGAACATCTTCCAATTGGCGGCAATGAGTTTCTTGCGTGGCATTTTGTATGAAATCCTCGGAGTGATTTTACCGGACCGAGGTGAGAGGGCGGGTGACACGGAGCACAGCGATGTGCCGGTCGCGGTTCGAGCTTGCGGAATATCCAGCCCTCGCTTGAGGCCAAGCCACCCCCCCACCCGGTTTCTGCAAAGAAGTTCCTTGTTTTCAATGGGTTGCGGAAGATGCTGCGCGCTAGACTCTTCGTATCATTGGACTTATCCGCAGATTCTTCTAAGCAAATCACTTACGGGTCATCTCAAGCAATTCCACCGCTTTCAGGCGATGCTGTCGGTGAGGGATCTGGACCATGCGCACTGGGCAATCGGCATCTGACGAGGGAGTTACGCGAGCAGGCACGTAAATTCATTATGCGCTGGATGATCTAAATTCTCTGCAAATGGAGATAAGTTGTTTGAACGCTCCTAGACTTGTGGGTCGGAGGCGCGAATCGCGGATAAATCCTCCGGCACCTCGCCTGCCAGAAAGGCGGCGCGATGATCTGGGTCACCGAGATCCATTTTGAAGTGGTGCCAGATTCCGTCCTGCAGGATACCCATGTTCCATGGACCGGAGACGGAGTCAGAGAACTGCCAAACGATGTGGTAGCCGTCCTCATTGGTAAAGCCTTCGCCGTCTGCCTGGATGATGGCTTCGCCTCGTTCCCAGAAATGCGACCGCAGCGCATGGAGGGCGTTACTGCCGTCTACGGTTTCGGCTCCTTGCAGATGCTGGAAGGAGTAGATGGTTTTGACATCGGGAAGGAATTCATGGAGCCATTGAACGCCGCTGACTGGTCTGCAATCCGCGGTTTCCTCGATGAATTCCGCGACCTCGTCCTGGCCAAGAGATCTCTCCGTGACGGGGTTTCGCTCGATGACAGCGACTTCGACTTCATCGTTGCCGGAGAGAAGCAGCGATTCCCAATCGTCTTCGTCACCGCTTTCGATGGTCAGTTTGAAATCGGGATGAGTGTCGCGAACGAATGCGGCGAGTTGACCGAACGACGGTAACTCCGCATCTTTGGACAAGACACGTGTGTAATAGGCCATAATGCTCTTCTCCCGCTCTTGCGGCTGAGTCTTCCGGTACTTGAGTTTAATCGAGCGGGTTGCGATGCGCTCGGGGCTGGCGGAAGGCCGGACCCTTTGATAGAATTATGACCATAGTCAGTGACTATGGGAGGGAACGATGCCAACCTCGATTGCAGCAGGGGAGTTCAAGGCCAAGTGCTTGAAATTGCTGGATAAAGTCGCAGCAGACCGCCAGCCGCTGGTGATCACGAAGCACGGCAAACCGGTGGCGCAGGTGGTGCCGATGCCGGTGCGGGAGAATATCGTCGGTTCGATGAAGGGCAGCGTGCTGTGGATGGGGGACATCATCTCTCCTATCGATGTTGAATGGGATGCGATGAAATGACGGCCTCGGAGAGGGAAAACTCACCCCTTCTGCTTGTAGATACACACACGCTCATCTGGATGGTGGAGGAGTTTCCCCGGCTGGGAGCGCAGGCCGCCAAGGCGCTGAACAAGGCTGGATGGGAGAACCGGATTGTTGTCAGCGCCATCACGCCTTGGGAGATCGGACTCCTTGTCAGCAAAGGACGCCTGAAGCTAGGCGCGGATTTGATGGACTGGATACGCGATGCGCTGGTCAAGCCGGGAGTGAGACTGGCGCCGCTGGAACCGGAGATTGCGGTTGCGAGCACACGGCTGCCGTGGGAGATGCATGCGGACCCGGCGGATCGGATTCTTTTGGCTACGGCACGGCATTTGGGTGCGACGCTGGTGACTGCGGATGGGGCACTGCTGGAGTTGGCAAGGCAGGGACATTTTTTGGGGATGGATGCGGCGGCTTAGGTTTGGGAGGCTTGATTGCTGCCAACTATCGTGGCTTGCTCAGGCCTCAGGTGCCGATCATCTTCGTGCTTCTTGGCGAAGAACAAGAGCAATTGAGGCACGAAATACGCCACTATGCTCCATTTAAGGCCGGTATCTCCGCGGATGTCCAGGCCGAGCCAAGTTGCGATTCCAAGCGCAACGATGGGAAAAACGATCTATCGGCGGAGCTTGGTTGTATCTCTCAGCTTCAGAAATCTCACACGGAT
>JBEKZG010000191.1:0-6890 GCA_049510095.1 Occallatibacter sp. | reverse complement strand
AGGCGAGGATCTGCGCGATGGGCTGAACAAAGCGGGCGAGTTTTGGGTTGAAGCCGATGGAGACGCCGACGGGGATGGTCCATGCGGCGGAGATGAGCAGGGCGGCATTGACGCGCAAAAAGGTTGCGCCCGCGCCTTCAAGTAGGAGTTGGAGGTCGGGCCAGGTTACGGTGCTGAGCATGAGGATGGCCTGGGTGGCTCCCCAGAGCACAACGCAGAATGCGGCCACGGCCATGGTCCATAATCCGGGAGTCATGCCCAGCTCCACCGGGCCTGCGTCGAGGGGACGGACGACCTGGCACTCTTTTGTGCGGGCCATGCGGCGGTACATGGGTTCTTCGATACAGGTGAAGATGCGGCCGGGTATGGCGCTGAGGAGAGTTGAACGGCGGAGCAGTTCGAGGACCGGGGATTTGACGCGATCTGCGGACTCGACCTGCTCGAACTTGAACTTGTCGCTCCAGGCTATGAGCGGCCTCCAGACTAGCTGGTCGGTGGCGACGACGATGAGGATGATGACGGTGAACCCGGCGACGAGCGCGCGCATGTCCCCGGAGGTTGCGGCGGTCTGCAGATAGCTGCCGAGGCCGGGCAGCTGGAAGTTGCGATCGCCCATGGTGAACATCTCGCAGGCCATGAGGGCAAACCATCCGCCGGCGACGGAGACGATGGAATTCCAGACCAGGCCGATGGTGGCGTACGGCATTTCAAGCTGCCAGAAGCGCTGCCACGCGGAGTAGCGATAGATGCGGGAAGCCTCGAGCATTTCGCGCGGGATGGATTTCAGGGAGGAATAGAAACTAAAGGCAAGGTTCCAGACCTGGCCGGTGAAGATGAGCAGGATGACGCCCATCTCGATGCCCATCTGGTGGCCGGGAATAAGAGCCACCATGGCCAGCACGACGGGAGGCAGGAAGCTGAGCACGGGGATGGATTGCAGGATGTCGAGGGTTGCGATCATCCATGGCTCGATACGCGGATTGTATGCGGCGATGTAGCCGTAACTGATGGCGAAGGCGAGGCTGAGGAAGTATGCGATACCGATGCGGACGAGGGAATAGAGCGCGTAGGCCGGAAGCGCGCTGAGCGAATGGGTGATGGGAATAATCGGGACGGGTCTTCCCAGCCAGTAAGTGCCCGTGCTGACGATGGTGAAGAAGATGGCGAGGCCGCAGGCTGCGACCCCCACATCGATGAGGAAGGGCCACGTGCGTGCGGTGACCAGCGTTCGCGCAAGAGGATGAAGTTTCACTCGGCGTCCTCGTTGGCGACGGCCTCTTCTTCCTGAGCGTCGGGCAGAACGAAACGGCGGCGGCCTGCG
Source organism: Occallatibacter sp. (assembly GCA_049510095.1). Taxonomy (GTDB): domain Bacteria; phylum Acidobacteriota; class Terriglobia; order Terriglobales; family Acidobacteriaceae; genus Telmatobacter. The sequence continues at coordinate 5,569 of JBEKZG010000191.1, read as the reverse complement.
TCGAAGTCGAAGAGCTCGGCGTAGCGGCCCCAGGCGACGGCGGTTTCCATCTGACGCCGGCTCTCTTCTTCGCTGAATTGCTCGTCGAGCATATCCATGAAGAAGTCTTCCGGGATGGTGTGATCGCTTTTGCTTTCGAGGGCGCGGCGAATCTGGCGGAGAAGCAGGATGTGCTCGACCGCGGCAACGCGAAAGAGCTCTTTCTGACGGAGAATTTCGGAGTTGGCGAACTCCGCGCCGCTGGGGGTGATCGTCGCATCGCCTTCTTCGATTTTCAGGAATCCGAGGAGTTGCGAGGCGTCCACGATGGGGAGAAGATCGTCTATTTCAAAGGCGAGGTCGTCGGCGAGGCGATAGACGTCGTCTTTGCCGCCCTTGTCGAGCAGGAGTTCGAGCAGACCGGCCATGCCTCCGGGGCGGGCGTGGGGCAGCATCTGGTAATGCATCTGGCGCTGGTCGCGTACCCGAGTCGCTGGGTGCTGATGTTCGGGAGCCTCGGACGGGGCGACATCGGGCCGGGTCAAGACTTTGTAGATGTAGTCGACGAGGTTGGTGAAGGGCTCGGATTTGCGGTCGCGGGGCTGGGGAAGCTGAACCTTGAAATCGGTACGGATGTGGCCGGGATTGCGTCCGAGGACGATGATTCGATCGGCGAGGAGAACGGCTTCTTCGATGTTGTGCGTAACGATGAAAACGGCCTTGGTGGGCATGGTTTTGTTGGCCCAAAGCTCGAGGAGTTCCGAGCGGAGGTTTTCGGCAGTGAGGACGTCAAGGGCGCTGAATGGCTCGTCCATGAAGAGGACTTCGGGTTCGACGACGAGGGCACGGGCGAAGCCGACGCGCTGACGCATGCCGCCGGAGAGTTCCTTGGGATAGGCGCCTTCAAAACCGTCAAGGCCCACAGTGTCGAGCATCTTCATGCTGCGCTCGCGGCGCTCATCGGGGTTGACGCCGCGGGCCTGAAGGGGGGCTTCGACGTTTTCGAGAACGGTGAGCCAGGGAAAAAGGGCAAAGCTCTGGAATACGATGGAGACGTTGATTTGCGCGCCCGAGATGGGTTTTTCATGCCAATAAACCTGGCCGGCGGAAGGCGTGGATAGGCCGGTCAACATGCGCAGCATGGTGGACTTGCCGGAACCGGAGGGGCCGAGCAGGGCGAGGATCTCTCCGGGGACCACGGAGAGGTCAGTGGCGGAGATGACCTGGATGCGGTTCTCGCTGGGCTGTGCGTAGTACTTCTCGACCTTCTCGGCGCGAATGATGGCTTCGACGGCGGGGGGCGTGGACTGAGTTTCGACAGGAATGACCGCTTCCGACATGCGAGGTTCTCCGGTTGATGTCCGCCTGTATTGTGCGGCCAGTTGTGGTTGCAAGTGTAGGATTTCGGGATTGCTGACAGATGAACAGCCATAGCAAAGACGGCTTGTGACCTTGTTCCCGATGTGATACGGGTGTAGAAGCTGTGGACGAAGTTCAGGGGGCTTGCGCTGACCGCTCACGGAGAGCGTATCATTTTGACAAAGGGTCTAGCCAGGGAGGGGTCGAAACACGATCTTCTCCAAGCCTCAAACTGCTGAGTTTCATTGCAGCCCGTTGTGATTGCAGCGCGGCAGTTCGTATAGGAGAGTATGCCGGAAAGTACCGCAAAACCGAAGATTCTTGTTGCCGACGATGAACGGGTGATCGCCGACACGCTCGCCATGATTTTGAACCAGAGCGGCTTTGAAGCACGCGCTGTGTATTCAGGCGAAGCGGCATTGGCAATCGTCTCTACCTTTGAACCGGACATGCTCATCTCCGACGTGATCATGGCCGATCTGAACGGCATTGATGCGGCCATACGCATCCGGAGCCAGTTGCCGAAGATCAAGATTCTGCTATTTTCCGGTCAGGCGGCTACTGCAGATCTGCTGGAGAACGCACGCACCAGAGGCTATGAGTTCGAGATTCTAGCCAAGCCGGTGCATCCGCAGGATCTGCTGAACAAGCTGCGCGCGCACTGAGCACGAACGCCGGCTAGAGGTCGCGGCGGCCCTCCATTGCGCGAGCCATGGTGACTTCATCGGCGTATTCGATGTCGCTGCCCGCGGGGACGCCGGTGGCGATCCGGGTAATGCGGACCTGATGGCCGCGCAGGGATCCAGCAAGCCAGTTGGCAGTGGCCTCGCCCTCGAGGGTGGGGCTGGTGGCGAGGATTACCTCGTCCACTTCACCGCGCTCAACGCGGGCCAGGAGCGTGGCGGCGCGCAACTGATCGGGGCCAACGCCATGCAGGGGCGAGAGGGTACCGTGGAGGACGTGGTAAACGCCCTGATAGCCGCGGGTTCGCTCAACAGATTCAATGTTGGTGGGTTCCTCGACAACGCAGACGAGGCGCTGGTTGCGGGTGGGGCTGGTGCAGTAGACGCAGGGGTCAACATCGGTGACACTGTTGCAGATGGAACAGAGACGCAAAGCGGCTTTGAGGCCGCGAACTGCCTCAGCAAGCGCGGCGGCATCTTCGTCTGTGGATCGCAGGATATGGAATGCGTAGCGCTGCGCGCTCTTGGAGCCTACGCCGGGGAGCTTCTTCAACTCTTCAATGAGCCGGGCCATGGGCTCGGCGTAGCGTGACACTGGATTCCTCCTAGATCTGGTTGCACAAAAGGCATCCGTGCAGCAGCAAAACATCCCTCAGGGGCTAAAGCCCGCTGTTTATGCGCTTTTTACGGCACGGCTAAAGCCGAGCCCTTTCAAAACCCGATCCATGCAACCAGTTCTAGATCTATGCAACCAGTTCTAGATGGTGCGATAGACGAGGCCGGTGAAGACATCCCCGTTCACAAAGAATCCCTTGCTCCAGACTGGATCGAATTCCGCGGTTGGCTTGCGGGAGATGGCTTCCTGTTCGCTGGCTCCGGAGGCCTTGATGGCGGCGACCTTGTCGCGCACAGCAGAGAGCATGTCGTGGAATTTCTGGAGATCGGCCTTCGATCCCATGGGCCCGTGGCCGGGAATGATCTTTGTGTTACTGTCGGCGACCGAGAGAGCTTTCTCAGAAGCGCGAATCATTCCGCCGATTACACCACCGGTGGCTTCATCGAAGAAGGGATACATGCCGTTGAACCATATGTCGCCGACGTGGAGCACATTGGCGCGATGGAAGTGAATGTAGATGTCTGTGTCAGTGTGCGCGGGATCGAAGTGGACCAGGTCGAGTGTGTCGCCGTTAAGCCAGGCGTGCATCGCATCGTCAAAGGTGATGGAGGGTAATGCTGCGGCAGTTGAGGCCGGCATGACGAGATGAAAAAAGGGAATGGTTTGAGCGGCAGACATTCGGTCGCGAGTGGCGCGGTGGGCGAGGACGGTGAATCCGGCGGCGTGAAGATCCGCGTTGCCATCCGTATGGTCGTAATGCCAATGGGTGTTGATGAGGGCATCGGGAGTGTTGTGGCTAACGGCGGCGATGGCCTGGCGAACCTTGGGAACCGCGGTGGTGAAGCTGGAATCGATGAGCAGATCGCCGTCGGAGCCGGTCTGAAGAACCATGTTGCCGCCTACGCCGTTGGCCAGCAGATATACATTGTCGTAAAGCTTGGTCGTTGTAATTGGTGCGTTCAGCGCGGCTGCGCGGCCCTGAAGGACGCGGTCAGGAAGCGTGGGGGACTGGGCATTCATCCAGCGGGGAGCGAGGGCCGCTAGTCCGGCGGTCGCTCCCAGTTGCAGAAAGCGTCTGCGATTCACTGCTTCGTCGAGCATTGTCATGTCTCCGTGGTTCCGCATGAATGATCAAACTAGCCGAGGCCGCCCAGGTTGAGGCCAGGGATGTTGAGGCCACCGAGCATCCCTTTGACGCTTGACTGGATAGCATCGTCGGCTTTACGGCCGGCCTCGTTGACGGCGGAAACGACAAGGTCCTCGAGCATTTCGACATCAGGCTGACCGCCGCTGAGGCCGACGACCGCCGCGGGATCAATGTGAAGCTTGAGGAGCTGTTTCTTGCCGTTCATGGTTGCCGAGACTGCGCCACCGCCGCTGGCGCCCTCGACTACCGTCTGTGCCAGCTTGCGCTGGATCTCCTCCTGCATTTGGTTGGCCTGGGCGAGCATTTCGGGGATTTTTAGCGGGTTGATCATTGGCTTTGCCTCGGGTTGACTTTCGGAAGTGTGTTTTATTTTTGACGCAGGTCGATGACGCTGCGAATCTCGGCTTGAAAAATCTCCCTGGCGCGCTGGACGGAGGGATGGCTGAGCGCGGCTTCCTGAATGCTGCCGGCCTGGGGCGCGGCGATGGGACTAGAAGACTGAGGTATGGTGCCGTTAGCTTCGCCCGGTACGACCAGGAAACGGGTAGGTGCGCCGAGCCGCTGCAATTCCTGACGGATGATTTTCTCCGCGGCTGCGTTCACAGTGATAGCGATCATCTTTTTGCCCAGGCCCGGGACTTCAATGCGGAGAGCTGAGCCATCGAGGGTCCATGCGCCGGAGCCCAGGAGCTGTGAGGCTGAGCTATGTCCGGCCTTGTCCAGCGCCAGAATGGCGGCTTCACGAAGCGAATCCATGTTGGGAGGGCTGGACACGGGACTGGGCGTGCCAGGAATGAGCGCTGGTGCTGGCGGGGCAATGGAGGGGGCGTCTTCCGTTGGGACTTGGGTAGCCTGGATTTTGGCTGCGGTTACGAGGATGGGGGCGGGCGGGTCCAGTTCGGCGACCTGTGTGGTAACGGTAGTTTGCTTCGGAGTTGGTGTTGGAGACCAACCACCGGGACCGGGTCCAAAGGGAGATATGGGCGAGGCAGCGGGCGTGACGGCTTGGGCCGCAGTGGGACGCGAAGAGGATTCTGATCGGCTCGGACTTGGGGTTGAGCGCGAATGGGTGGGCGCGGACGGAATTCGGGTAGTCGCGCCGCCGGATACGCCGCTGAGAAGCTGCTCGATGGGCAGGAGACGCTGGGCGTGGATGAGCTTGAGGAGGCCGAGTTCGAGGTGGAAGCGCTGCTCTTGCCGGTAATTCAAGTCGTCGAAGGTGCGCAGGACGATTTGGAGGTTGCGGGTTAGCTCCTCTTCGGTGAACAGGAGGGCGGTACGGGCGGCACGAGAGCGCTCGTCGCCGGAGATTTGAAGCAGGTCGGTCTGTTCTCCGCCGAGCTTGGCCATGAGGGTATTGCGCAGATAACGGACCATCTGGCGGGCGAGGGAGGAAGGGCTGTGGCCAGCGTTGAGCAGCAGGTTCAACTGCTCCATAAGCTGGTCGCTTTGGCCTGCCGCGACCGCTTCAAGAAGACGCTCAAAGACGGCGTTGGGAACCGAGCCCATCAGCTCGCGGATTTGCGCGGAGGAGAGGACGGGACGGCCGCTCTCGAGGGGAGACGAGGCAATGGCCTGGTCCATGATGGAGAGCGCATCGCGCATGGACCCGTCGCCGGCTTCGGAGAGAAGGGCCAGGGCATCCGGTTCGGCGTCGACCTGCTCCTGGGCGGCGATCATCTTGAGCTGGGCGAGGATGTCGTCGAATTTGACGGCGTGAAAACTGAAGTGCTGGCAGCGCGAGCGGATCGTCTGAGGAATGTCCTCGGGCTGCGTGGTGGCCAT
>JBEKZG010000190.1:0-6901 GCA_049510095.1 Occallatibacter sp. | reverse complement strand
CAGCAGGCTTTTCCTTTGAGCCTGACACACGCAGGTGACGCATGGCCTGGAGGCCGATTGCATAGAAGATCGCGGTGAAGGTGGCCACATAGTGAGGGATGAAATAGATTTCGATTCCCATCCCGACGATGACGACAAGGAAGCAAATCACCAGGAATCGTATGCGGCGATCGAAGAGAGCGCGTCGCATGAAGATGAGCGGAGGTAGCAAGGCGAAGGCGGCAAAAAAGAACAACGCTTCGACGACTTTGATACCGGTCTGGATGAAGAAGCCGTAGAACGAGTGAATTTTTTCGTACTGCGCTATTTCGAACCGAGTGTAAAAGTCGCGCATCAAGGGATGCCTGTAGACTGGCTCGGGGCTGCGGGACTGCCAGACAAAGTAAGGAGCGACGGCATAGGCGGCGCGATTGACGGTATAGGGTAGGATGCGCGGACTGCCGAAGGCGCGGTAATTGTAATAGCCCATCCAGGCGCCAACCGCCACGATGAGCGCAAGCGGCAAAGCAGCACGCCGGACAAGCACGGCGGGGCGGGGACGATTCTTGCCGAAAAGCACCCAATGGACGAGAGAAACGGCGACGGGAAGGCAGAGGAGGAGACCTTCGTAAGGACGGGTCAGGCCCAGCAGTGCGATACCAACGGCCATGATGAGGCCGTAGCGAAGGCGGGCGGTTCGTTTCAGCCGCGGCAGAGCGCCCAGCACCAGCGCTCCGCCGAGCGCGGTGATGAGCGCGCCGCCGGTATAAGTATTAACCCAGTAACTGAACAGGCCCAGGCGCAGCATGGCCAGGAATCCGCCAAGCAGCGCCCAGCCGGGCGGGAGCCATGCCTGCAACATCCAGCAAATACCGGCACACATGAGCGCGCTGCAAATGAGGACGCCAAACCATGGATTGCCGAGGAGAAGCTTGCCCGCAGCGAGGAGGAGGGCCTGCCCTGGAAAGTACATGGACTGATAGGTGGGCTGCATGGAGATGTGAAAGCTCTCGAAATGAGTCCACATGGCGGGGGTAGGGTTGGCAAGGCGGCCGTGAAGAAATGTGTCCGCCGCAAGCAGGAAGCTGAAATCGTCTGGAAGAAACGGAAGAGGGATGGGAACGATGGGAAGAATGGCGAGACGGAGAATGAGAGTGGAAACGCCTACCGAGATGACCGCGAGGCCTTGCCTCCGAGCTAGATGGCCCGAGGCGCGCTCGATACGTGAAGACCAGCATGCACCCAGACGTGGCCAGGCAAACGCCATGACGACCGCAACAGTGGTGAGTCCGCCTTCAACGATAGAAAGCGATGGACTGCCTTGCGGATCAGAAGTCAGCAACATTCGGATTGACGGGAACCTGGGTCGGGATAACGTTGCCGGGGAAGTCTTGGATTGATGACAACGCCGCAGTTTGACGCTGAGCCTGACTTACGATCAGGAGGACCGTCATCAGAAAAACCGAACTCTGATTGGAGGACAAGAAGAACCCACCTAGCGAAAAGACAGCCGCCCGAAGCAACTTTGGCGAGAGATGAGGTTGATTGGCAGCGGGTTGCCGCTTATTCTCGCAGGTTAAGGCTAAGCGTATTGCTCGAACGTGACGGTGATGCTGTTGTACGAAGCGAGGAGAATGTGAGCGAAATTCTGGGTCGTAGCAACGCAGGCACAGCCGATCATGGCGGCTACGAGAGCGTACTCGACCATATCCTGACCATTTTCCGCTGACATCAAGTACTGCAGTTTTACAATCAACTGGCAGAATCGTAGTCGCATAAGGCAGCCTCATTGACCGTTGTTGGGTTGTGATCCTTTAGGGAGAGTACGACAACTCACCCGCATTTGTCAGCAAGTCTTTCCAGAAACGGGGGAAAAACGACAAAAAAAGGTACCAACCCTGCACTGATTGAAGCTAAATGTCCGTAGAGAGCACAGAACTCACGGAGTTAAAGGTGCTATTAACGCCAGAAGCCAAGCCATTCATGCCAGCTGTGGCTCAAAGCGCAATGAGGGCTACAACCAAGGCATACTCGACCATGTTCTGGCCGCTTTGTTCCTTGATGAAGAGACGAATGTTTTTAACGAGGTGCAGGGTTCTTGCTTGCATTTTCTTACAAATCTCTGTCGATGTCTTCAGCAAAAAGCCTTTGCTGGGAGAGTGCGATCATTTACCTGATTGGGTAAACGTCTCTCTCCCGCATCGAGCAAAGGGGCTGGGTGGTGGGTGTCCGTACGGTAGTTCAAAAACGACTAGATGTCGGTTGCGAGGACGGCGCTGACGGAATTGAAGGCATTCTTGATGCCGTTGGCCAGTGCGCTCATGCCAGCGGTAGCACCGAGGGCGATCAGAGCAACGACCAGAGCGTATTCGACCAGATCCTGACCTTCTTCGCTGTTCTTCAGGTCCTGGAACTTGACATAGAGCTTCAGAAGCATGGTGTTCATGTGTGTTTTCTCTCCGTAAATTGGTATCCCCAGCCTCAGGCCAGGCACTCTACCAATTGCAACTTGCGTGCCATTCTTCAATCTGAGCCTTTAATCATATAAATCAATAACTTATCTTAATTATGAAGTGCATTGCTCTGACCGAACTGTAAACGTTTGTATACACAATGGGGGAGTGATACGGGTGTACGTATACATAACCTGAAAGTGTATTACCTATCCCCCAAAAGGGTTAGTATGCAATATTATCCCGTTGCAACTACCTGACAAATAAGGAACTTCTACAAGGACAAATCGCCAGCCTGGCGTAGCGCCCTCCTCTATTGAGACTGATTCCTGTCCCGATGGGAAGCAGTAATTGGCGGCGGCGCAATCAATTGGTGTTGTATGGTATCCACAGAAGATTTTACTCTCAATACGTATTGCAAACAAAGCGCCGCCAAAGTTTCGAAACACGATGGAAAGGCGCATAGCCCGGGTCGCCCAGCGGGCGAATTGCCCTTTCCTTCGACCGAATTCGATGGCCGACCGTTATAGAGGAGATTGGATGGACAGTGGTAATCGGGCACCTGACAAGTCAGAAACCGAAAACAGATTCCTGCGATGGCCATCCGCGATCCTCGGCCCGATGCCCGGCATTCAGGAGATCAACCTGGCTTGCTGGAGCGTGGTGGCGGCGATATTCGTCACTCGGTTTTGCCTTCCTGTCTGGATTCAGTACAAAGCCGGCCGAGGATCGATTCCGTTGTTCCCCAACGACTTTGTTTATTTCTATGGGATCGGGCAAATCGCGAAGGATTTTCCGGCGTCGCGTCTCTATGACTACAGCCTGCAACTGAAGACATTCAACGAGATCTACCAGTTGCCTGCGCGGGCTTACGGGCCGAGTCCATACCCACCCTTTGTCGCGCTGTTTTTCTCACTGTTCGCGCGGGTTTCATTCAGGGTGGCTTTCTTTGCGTGGACGGTGTGCTCCCTGCTTCTCTATTGTATGGGAATTACCGCAGCGGCAAGAGATTTCTTTCCCCGCGACCGGGTGAAGATCTCATTGATTCTCTGTCTAGCGATTGCCTTTTATCCGTTCTTTTGGGGAATTGTAGTGAACGGCCAGTTGAGTGCCGTGGCAGTGTGTGCGCTGGGGATAACGGTGTACCTGGAGAGACGGTCGAAACTCTTCCAGAGCGGCCTGGCGCTTTCGGTACTGGCATACAAGCCGACACTTCTGCTGCTCTTAGTTCCCATGTTGTTCCTGACACGGCGCTTCAAGACACTGGCGGGGTTCGCGGCCGGTGCAGCCGCGTTGACGCTGCTTGGCACCGCATTCGGAGGAATCGCAATCTGGCCGGAATTCATGCGGTTTCTCAAGCTGTTCGGCCAGCTCACTGGCATGAACGCTCAATCGTCGCTGCTGCTGTATAAGTTTGTCGACCTGAACTCGTTTCTACTGGCAATGGGCGGAGGCCGGTCGACGCCTGAAATGGCGATTTTTGCCCTGATAACGATTTCGATAGGAACCGTGCTTGGGGTGCTGTTGTGGAAGTCCGCAAAAGGCGGCTGGCCTGTGCAGTCGCTGGCGTGGGCCACTACCATCACGTGGACGCTTCTTTTGAACGTCTATGTTCCCATGTACGACTCTGTGTTGGTGGCGCTGGCCGCGGTGCTGGCCTTTGGGGCTGTGAAAGAGAATGGATGGAGCGCGGCAATTAACTGGGTGGCATCGATCTCCGTGTCGATCTTCGCGGTTTCATGGGTTTCGTACGATATTGCGAGAGATCGCCACATTCAACTGCTATCGCTTGCTATCGCCTTTTTTGGCCTGGTGGAACTCTACATTCTCCATCGGATGATTGGCCGGGGCAAGCAGTTGGAGCCTGCTTCGATTGCCCAGGCGAAGGGATTGAGCAAAGGAACCCCGGGATAAAATGCACCCTATGGCCAGCAAGACGGATACACCGCCATCGAAACCGCGATTCGATTACGCGGGAATCTCGATTGCCGTAGTTGGTGGGCTAGCACTCGCGCTGATCGCCATGTTCCTTTGCGTTGTGTCTCTGACTGTCAAGGCGGCAAGCGGACGTGACTTTGTGGTTTATTGGGCTACCGGCCAGCAACTTGCCCACCACGCTAATCCATATGACACAGATGCCCTGGATCGCATTGAGCACACGGCGGGCCTTCCCGCAGTATATGGCGTGCTGTATATGCGGAACCCGCCCTGGGATTTGATTCTTACGCTTCCGCTGGGGTTCATTGGCTTGCGAATTTCGGCGCTTCTGTGGTCCGTGATTTTGGCAGGCTGCCTGGTTGGGTGTGTTCGCATGCTTTGGATCATGCACGGGAGACCTCCGAATCGCCTGCACTGGCTCGGATACTCCTTTGCACCGGCGATGGTCTGCCTGTTTGCGGGACAGACCTCACTTTTCGCGCTGGCCGGACTGGTTCTGTTTCTGCGCCTGCACGCGACGCGACCATTTCTGGCGGGTGCTTCATTGTGGCTGTGCGCCTTGAAACCTCATTTGTTTCTGGCCTTCGGTGTTGTTCTGCTGGCATGGGTGATTGCTTCAAGGAGCTACAGGATTCTAGCCGGCGGGATGGCTGCCATTGCCGCAAGCTGCGGGCTCGTCTATTGCATCGATCCAATGGCGTGGACGCAATACTTTAAGATGATTCGCAAGTCGGGGATCGACAAGGAGATTATTCCCTGCCTCGGCGTGGCGCTGCGGACCTGGATCAATCCAAATGCGGCGTGGATTCCCTACGTGCTGCCGGCGCTGGCCTGCGTGTGGGCGCTGGGGTATTTCTTTGTCCATCGCCGCACCTGGAGCTGGATGAACGAAGGGAGCCTGGTGATGCTGGTGTCCATCGTGATGGCGCCTTACTGCTGGATGTTCGACCAATCGCTGGCAGTACCGGCGCTGTTGCAGGGCGCTTATGCTACGCGGTCCCGAGTGCTGCTAACCGTCCTGGCCTTTGCCAGCGTGGCGATTCAAATTGCGCTCGTAGCCAAGGTCAGGATCAACTCGCCGTTCTACCTTTGGATTGCACCCGCATGGCTTGCGTGGTACTTGTTCGCGATCCGGACCAAAGACGAATCCCAGGTTGGAGAAGTTGCAATTTAACACGGGAACGTTGCGCGCTGGAGGTTCAGAATCCCGGAAGCCGAGGTCGAGGCTCCCTTTTGAGTTTTCGACTTTATCCGTGGCCCTGATGCGCGTTTTGCCTGGTGTCGGCAGAGCAACGCCGTACATAAACCCACAGGTAGAAAATGCCCATGATCAACAGAATGACCGGTACCGAAAAGAGTTCAAATCCTATGAGTATCTTCCCAATGAATCCATTTATGAGTGGGAGCAGCTTGCCGATAAGTCCGAGGAAAACTGCCCAGGGAATGTCTCCGGTCAGCAAGAAACCAGCGGAGTTTACCAGGAGCGCAAGCCATGCAATCAAGCCGCCCTCGGACCAGAGCATGGCGCAGGCGGGAATCGTGAGCAGCAATAATTTGGTGTCCTGTTGCCGATGATAAACAGGCAGCATGGTCAGAGCAGCGGCGGCCGCTAGCGCCAGCCAGACCTTCTCCGGCGATCGCTGCGATTTAAGAGTGAACCACGCCCAAACAAGAAAGAGAGGCGCGAATGTGAGATAGCTTGCCGGGTTGTAGATGCGCGGATCGTCCCAGAGGATGCCGAAAATCGCCTGTAGGCTCACTAACATGCCGATTCCATGGGCACCTGTAGATGCTAGACCAGGATCGTTCATTCCACCATGAACTGAAAATGCCAGCATGTTGGCGTGCAGTTCCCGCATCCATTGCGGCGCTACCAGCGAAACCCAAAGGACGGCAGGGAGACTAAGGGCAACGGCAGTGACTAAAGTTTGCCATGCGCGCTTGCGGTACACTCCACCGGCAAGCAGAAAGTAGAGCCAGACCAGCCCCGGATCGTGCGGTTTGGCTGCGAGGCCGATCGCAAGACAGAGGATGCCTGCCGGGACGAAGCGCTCCCGAATGAAGCACCAGACGGCCACCACGCACAGGCTTATGACAATTCCCGCCACGTTACCGGTGCTGACGAGCAACTCACTGTTGGCCAGCAAGAAACCAGCCATAGCTCCAGCAAGAACCGGGGAGTAATCTGACGCGAGAATCCAAGTCAGGTACGAGGCAAAGATTAGGCCCCCAACTGTGAGGGTGATCCACAGCATCCGAGCCGGCCCCCACGGGAGCATGGCAAAGGGAAGGCTGAGGCAAAATGAGGTGGGCGGATAAAGGTACTGCGTCACAACCTGGCGCACTTTTTCCGTATCGGACGAACGGTCTCCTCCGTCCAGCCGAGATACGCGCAACACCTCATCTCTGTTGTATGGGTCAGCATGCTGAATCAGGGATCGCGCGGGTTGGTACAGCACCCTGAAATCTACCATTGGAACAGGAAAAGCGCGTTCCAAAACGGCGCCAAGCATTACAAATACCGCGCTGCC
>JBEKZG010000019.1:0-16339 GCA_049510095.1 Occallatibacter sp. | reverse complement strand
AACGTTGCGCTGATGAAGGCCCATTCCTACCCCTACGCTGCCGCGGAAGGCGGGGACGAGGGACAGACCGGCGTGACTATGACCGGCAAGAATCACTTCGGTTCCATCAAGGGGACACCGGAGTTGCATGGGGCGATCAACACCAACCGGCTCGGCACTCCACATGCGTATTCGCCGATTGTGGATCTCGCGGCCTGTCCGCATCTGGGTGCGAAGACGATCCTCTTTGTGCTCGATGGGTTGTACTGCGCCCGGCGGCATCAGTCGTTCCCGCTGCATTTTCCCAATCCGCCGTTCAACAACAAAGTGGTTCCGTATGAGAATCCGGAATGGCCTTCGAGCCTATTGGCCTCTCTGGATGGAGTGGCGCTGGACTCGGTTGGTCTTGACATTCTCTACTCGCAGACAAAGAACAATGAGGACGAGCACGGGCATCCACGCATCGTGATTCGCGAGAATGCCGACGATTATCTGCACGAAATGGCGCAGCCTGAAAATCCGCCCTCCGGAACCGCCTACATACTAGGAGGTAAGCCAGTCACAAGCCTCGGTGTCTTCGAACATTGGGACAGCGATGTCACGCGGCAGTATTCGCGCAACAAGGATGCGCGGAACGGGACGGGCATTGAGCTCATCTACCTGCCTGCAAAGGCCTAGCGATGGACGAAATGTAAACTCAAGGGGCTGTCTTGCAGGGGACTGTCCCGTCACGGGTTTGTCTGGCGCTTCGAACGAATCGGCTTGGATGCGCATTTTTTTGTCGCCGCAATTCCTGAATCCCGGAGGCCCGCGGAACGTCTATGAAACTGTCATGGTTAATCCCGATTCGCATTCCCTGCGCACACTTGGCAACTCCGGCCTTCACCTGACACCCATCGGTTTCGGCGCGTGGGCCATTGGTGGGGGCAACTGGGAGTTTGCATGGGGACCCCAGGACGATCGGGAGTCCATTGACGCAATCCACCGCGCGCTCGATCTGGGTGTCAACTGGATCGACACGGCTGCAATCTATGGGCTTGGACACTCGGAAGAGGTGGTGGCCCGCGCCGTCAAAACCTACTCCGGCCCGAAGCCGCTTATCTTCACCAAGTGCTCGATGCGGTGGCACGACGACCGCTCCATCTATCGGTCACTGAAGGCGGGATCGCTGGCCGAGGAACTGGAGGGATCGCTCCGGCGCCTGGGTGTGGAGACCATCGATCTCTACCAGATTCACTGGCCCAATCCCGAAGACGAGATTGAAGAGGGTTGGGAGGCGCTTGCGCGCTTCAAGGAGCAGGGCAAGATTCGCTGGATCGGCGTTTCCAATTTTTCAGTGGAGCAGATAAGCCGCGTTCAGAAGATTGCTCCAGTCACCAGTCTTCAGCCGCCTTATTCGATGCTGCGCCGGGCCATTGAGAAGGAAGTTCTTCCATTCGCGCAGGCCAACGGCATAGGCGTGATCAATTACTCTCCGATGGTTTCGGGCCTTCTGACCGGGGCAATGACGGCGGAGCGGGTTGCGGCGTTTCCGGCCGACGACTGGCGCCGTCGCGCCGCCGAGTTCAACGAGCCGCGGTTGAGCCGCAATCTGCGCCTGGTCGAGTTGCTGCGAGAGATCGGCAGCGGCCATGGCGTGAGTCCGGGCGTGGTTGCCGTTGCCTGGACGCTGCATCACCCGGCAATTACGGCCGCGATCGTTGGCGGGCGGAGCGAAACGCAGGTGTCCGGGTTGGCGGCGGCCCTTGAATTCAGGTTGAGCGAGGATGAGTTTGACCGGATCGATGGATTCCTGGCAGCGAACCCGGCGTGAATCCGAAGTGCGGAGAAAGGCAAACAAAAACCCCGGCCGAAGCCGGGGTTCTGCCACGGAGTAGGACACACAACCTACATCGCTGCGACAAAATCGGGGACTATAATGGCCGCATGCTCCTGAAGCAACTGAGTCATGCGGGCGGCCATGCCAGTGTACATGGCAGCGGCGCGGAAAGCATTCACGCGAACGCCCTCGCTAGCCTGGGTAAAGGCATATTGGGTCAGAGCCATGAGCACACACAGGCGGATCTGCATCGCGTCGCTGCGGAGAGTCTCAAGTAGAACGCGATCGATGTTCTCCGCGTTTTTGGCGGCATACTCGGCCATTTCCATCATAACCTGAGTATTCTGAAACATAACCCACAAGCCGTTGGGACCCTTCATGCGCTGCCATGCATCTTCCGGCGTTGCGCTGAGCCCCTCTTTCCAAAGAAAGTGATCGCTGAGCTCGCGGGCGCTCCAGTCGAGCCGCAACCTGGCGAGCAGCGAATCCCACGTCTGTGCATTTCTCCGCCGGATTCCATTTCGCCAACGAACCAGGAGCCAGGCAGTGGCGGCAATGACCGAAGTTTGAACTAGTAGGAGAAACATTCGTGATCCTCAGTACCGGGATTTAGTAACCACTCGGAGGTGCATTGCGCCCCCGCTCGCTTTTTCCGTTCTCCTACTTGTAACAGAAAATCTGACGATTGTGGATATAAAAATAACAAGTTTGAAGGATTTTAGCGAAAAAAGGTACTCATTTGGGTATTGAACTTTAGTAACTTGCCGATTCCGGTCAAGCTTGGTGTCGGCCTTGAAGGGGGGATGGCAGGGGCTGAGGATTGCGCACCAGGTTACGGGAAATCAGGCGAAGCCGGGATTCCGGAACTTCAATTCAGTCGGGGAGACGCCCCAGGCAGGCCAGGAGTGGTTACCTCTTGCTGTTCTTTAGGTCGATGGCGGACGGCGACTCGGCCAAAGCGATGCGGCTTGACCTTGCCGCGCCGGCCACAGCCAACAAAAAGCTTTGCATCTGCGGGGTGAACTCACGCCGCTCCGCCTCTTTGGTTGCGAAGGAATAGACCCAGTAAACCAGGGAGCAGATGTAGCTGGCGACCACGAACTGATTCAAGCGAGCGAACTGCGAGTTCATTGACTGGTGCGTATGGAGCACGGCCACGGCGAGGCTGGCAAAGGAATAAAAGCCGAGCCCCGTGGCCACTTGCAGTTCGCGATCCCGCCATCCTATTGACAGCAGATGGCTGCATCCGGCCAGTACCAGGAAGAAGAGAATCCTCAGGATCGAAATCGTCTGCTGCAAGCGCATCAGAAGCAGCATTTCGTTTGGAAGGCTGTAGGTAAACCCCGTTACAGCCGTGAACGGCCATATTGCCGCGCCTAAAGCGATGACGGCTCCCGCAACAATAAAGAGTACCCGGCGCGGTAAAGGAGCTTTGGATGGACGGAGTACCGACCATGCAAGCTCAACAATGACGGCGAACTGTAAGACGGAATCCAAGACCATCCCAGCCAGGTAGGTGGTCAGGTAACTGGCAGGGAAGAAACGATGAACTGCGTAATAGACTCCCGCGCTCAGAAGGGTCAGGGCACTGTACAGACAGAAAACAGGCAACGTCTTCCATACACGCCTATAAAGCAGCAGTGCTATGACTGCTGCTTCGGCCACTGAAGAGGCCAACCAGAGTGTGTTGTCCAGACTCACCGTCATTATTCCTCTCTGAGTCTAATCGACGGGATGACCAGAGTTTATCAGTGAATCCGATTCAATAGTCCCAAAAAACAGCTAACCAATTGCATTTGCCTTGCCGGGAGGAGGCGGGATGGGCGGGAAGGGCGCACCGGGGTCTTCCGTAAGAGCCAGGCCGCCGCCAGACGGAGGAGGCGGGATGGGCGGGAAGGGCGCACCGGGGTCTTCCGTAAGAGCCAGGCCGCCGCCAGACGGAGGAGGCGGGATGGGCGGGAATGGCGCACCGGGGTCTTCCGTAAGAGAAAGACCGCCGCCAGACGGAGGAGGCGGGATGGGCGGGAAGGGCGCACCGGGGTCTTCCGTAAGAGCCAGGCCGCCGCCAGACGGAGGAGGTGGAATGGGCGGGAAGGGCGCACCGGGGTCATCGGCGTGAATGGCGCTGTGGCCAGGCTGAAGGGACGGCTGAGGCGACTGATGAGTCGTTATTGCGAAAGCTGAACCGGTCAGTGAAGTGGCCAAAACTCCACCAAAGATCATGGTCGTGATTGTCGTTCTTAGCGAAAGCATTGGAGACTGCTCCTTCTGAAGTACCGAGTTTCTGGACACCAAAATGTCATTGCAACGAAAGAGTAACCCAAACGAGACAGATAGGCTACCACAATAGTAACCAAAAGTGACATTTTTCGAGACGTTTGACCGCAAGCGGTCACGATGCACAGTCGATGCTCTGAAGGCAGGCAGCCCGATCGTTGTGAAGCGATCGAAGCGTGCGCCAGGTTGGCAGGATTCAAACTGCAAACGGGACGGAGTATCATGGGTCACCGGCAGGTGGGCGCAGATTCCTGGACAGGCTCAACCGGGAGGCAGCAGGCGTTCTTCCCGTACAATACGATTTACGGATCTGTGAGGGTAAAGCGTTGATTCCAGAGCTGCGTAAAGAGTTCAACACTCGATTCACCACCGAAGGCTATAGGAAGCTCCTGGCTCTTCAAGAGGAGAATTGCGGCGCCAAGGTGGACTTCCGCATTGCGGAGACACCGATTTTTGTCCCTCAGCCGTTTCTCGAGGAGATGGCGGCTGCGGGCGCTGAGTTGGCGCATTCCCTAATCGGGAATCGGGCCTATCTGGACGCAGCACGTCAGGCGATTCCACCTGGTTACCGAGTGGCAGGTGAGACGGCGCACCCGCACTTTCTGACCGCCGATTTCTCTTGGGTCCGCGATAGTGCGGGGGAACTTGTCCCGAAACTGGTGGAGCTCCAGGCGTTCCCTTCGGTGTACGGTTACCAGGCTGCCCTGTGTTCGGCATACCGTGAGGTGTTCGGTCTGGCTGGAGGACTGGGCAATTTCCTGGGAGGCGTAACCGAGAGCGGTTATTGGGATCTGCTCAGGCGGACTATTGTGGGCTGCCACGACCCGGAGAATGTGGTGCTTACAGAGGTGGACCCGCTGAACCAGAAAACGCTCCCGGACTTCAAGGCAACCGCCGGACGGTTGGGCATAGCGGTGGTGGACATCCGAGCCCTGGAACCAATCGGCAACAGGCTGGCCTACCGAAATGCCGCCGGGGAGTTGGTTCCGATCCATCGCATTTACAATCGGGCGATTGCCGACGAGCTGATGGCGCGGGAGATCGAGTTGCCGTTTGACCTGACCCGGGAATGGGACGTGGAGTGGGCGGGCCATCCCAACTGGTATTTTCTGATCAGCAAGTTCTCCATTCCGTGGCTGGCCGGATCGGTCTCAGACGGGCCTTCGGTAGGCTGCCCAGTTGTGCCTCCGGCGGTATTCCTGAGCGATTTTCTGGAGGGCAAGGGGCGGGCGAAACTGGAGGCCGCGGGCGTCAGGCTTCCCGTCGCATCCGGCCTGGGGACAACCTATACCGAGTTGCTTCTCAAGCCGCTCTTTTCGTTCGCGGGCAAGGGAATTCAATTCGACCCCACAGAGGGGCAACTGAAGGCGATTTCCGCCGCGGAGCGGGCGGAATTTCTGCTGCAGCAGCGGATGTATTTTGTTCCGGCGATCGAAACCCCGCACGGGCTCACCCAGGCCGAGATTCGGATCCTGTATCTCTGGCCGGACGGTGGCAAACTGACGCCCGTCATTTCCCTCGTTCGCCTGGGGCGAGGCAAGATGATGGGGGTGGATCATAACCGGAATCAGGAGTGGGTTGGCGCGTCGGCAGCATTCTTTCCCAGCCAAGTTTGACCAACTCGGGTTACAATGCGAGTTACCTTCCACGAAACTTTGGTGCCGTATAGTGGATTGGGAATGTGGACTAGAGTTGTGTACGGCATCCGCATTTGATCTGGAATGGGACCAATGAGTGTCTTGAAGTCGGGATTGTCGCGAAGTGATGCTCCACCGGAACCCTCCATTTCCCTCATGGAGGTGCGCTGTTCGGTGCGTTTTCCGCTGGAATTGCCAGTGGTGCTTTCTTCAGGGGCGGATGAGTTTGCGGCACGGACCCAGAATGTCTCCGCCAGCGGGGTACTGTTCGAGGTGGACCGCTCTCTGGCGATTGGTATTTCCATCCGGTTTTCACTCCGCATGCCGGGTACAGTGCTGGGTACCCCTCGCGATGTTCTGGTTCATTGTGTCGGACGTGTGGTACGCTGCTCCATAAGCCAAACTCAATACTTAGCTGCCGCCACGATCGACGAGTATCAATTCGCGGAGCAGTGACGGACGAGCTGGCGGCGTTGCCGAATATGGAATTCCCGGAAGAAACATCGGAAACCGAAGTACCCGAAGCGCCGGCAAAAGCGGGGACGATCCGCATCATACTTGCGGATTCCCAGGCGATTTACCGCGTTGGCATTCGCAAGGTCTTTGGACTGGAAGAAGATTTGCGGGTTGTCGCGCAGGCTGATTCAATCGAGAATCTGCGCGCAGCCATCGAGCGGTTCCCAACAGACATTGTTCTGCTGGAAGGCAGCCTGCTCAACGGCACTGCTAACGTGATTCCCGAATTGCTGCGGATTGCTCCGGATGCGCGGCTGATTGTGCAGGCTGTTTCGTCTGACGAAAACCATACAGTGGAGCTTTACCGGCGAGGCGTACGCGGCATTATTTCCCGTTCCATCTCCCCGGACCTGCTGGTGCGGTGCGTGCGCCGGATCGCGGCGGGAGAGACCTGGATTGACAATCAATCGGTGAATTGGGTGATTGAGGCGTATCGCGCGCAGGCCGCCGCCCTGGTGAGCCCGCGCACGCAGCCCCGCCTGTCACCCAAGGAACTGGCCATCATCACCTGCATTACCCAGGGGAAGCGGAACAAGGAAATTGCCTTCCAGTTGGGCACCACCGAGCAGGTAATCAAGAATTATCTTCGCAAGATCTACGACAAGCTGGGTGTCAGCGACCGGCTTGAACTGGCTCTCTACTGTTTGCACAACAAGATCATTCAGTCGGAAGCCGACGAAGTTGTGGTGGCGAAAAAGATTGTCGCGCGCTAAACCACCCCATCGACGAAGACCTGTCGCTGGGGAACCGGCTAGATCGATTAAGACTTCTTATCCGGGATTCCGGTTGTCACCCCATCCGCCGCTGTTCAGCCTGCCCCCTTCGTTTGAAGAGTTCCATCGCAACTGACGGGCATTTGCAGTTCACCGCCGGGCTTGCGGGCCAGCTCAAGTAACCGGATCAGCTCCGCCAGTTCGTGGTCTTTCAGATGTCCCAGCAACGCGCGCGGGGCTTCAAGGATCACAGGATCCATCTCCCGCAGCAGAACAAGCCCGGCCTCCGAGATGTGCGTCCAGACGACGCGACGATCGTGTTTGTCGCGTGCCTGACGGATGAGCTTTAAGGTCTTGAGCCGCGCAAGCAGGCGGGTAATGTCCGGCTCGGCGGTTATCATGCGGTCTCCGATGGCCGAACAGGTAAGCCCTTGAGGCTGCGCGCCGCGCAGAATGCGCAGCACGTTGTATTGCGTCGACGTCACGCCCCATTTGCGGGTTTTCAAATGAAAAGCCCGGTGCAGGTAATCCGCGGTGCGCATCACGTTGAGAAGAGCTTCCTCCTCAACGCTGGAGAATGGGGGTTCCTGCGCGATTTCTAGCTTCAGGCTTGCCATCGGCAGTCTCCCCCGGACGGTATGGAACAACAAGGAGGCACGGCTTACTGCTTGATTACGTCGAGGTCCAGGGTCAGGTCGACCGAATCGCCGATGGCGGCTGCCGGGAAACTGGGGCCGATGCCAAAGGCTGTGCGGCTGATAGTGGTGCTGGCGGCAAAGCCGGCGTGCTGCTTGTGATCCATCCCCTCCACCGGGCCGGCGGGGCCTTCCACTTCAAGAACCACAGGCTTGGTTATGCCATGAAGGGTCAGATCGCCGGTCACCTTCAGTTTGCTGCCATCCTTGGCCACGCTTTTGCTGGCAAATGTTGCGGACGGAAACTTGACAACATCGAAGAACGTATCGGTCTTCAGATGTGTATCGCGAGCTTCCTGGCCGGTGGCGACAGTGGAGACGTCGATGGTGGCCGTGACAACCGACTTGGTGACGTCCGCTTCGTTGTAAACGATGGTGGCCGCCACTTTGCCGAAGCTGCCGTGGACCTTCGAGATGGTCAGGTGGGTGATGCTGAAGTTTACGTCGCTGTGTCTCTGGTCGGTAACCCAGGTGGAGGTTTGAGCCATCGCCAGCGGAGCCGCAAGCGCCAGAATGCCTGATACCAATGCCAATCGTTTCATCGGTTTAACTTCCTTTCGGTGCAGGGCCGTTGGGCCGCTTTGAGTTGCCGTCGGAAACCTCGGATGCGGATGGGTGCGGGGAATCAGGGAAACCGCTGGTACGTCCGCGCAAAACCTTGTGCTGCAGTTATGACGCGGCAGGGCATCTATTTGTTGCAACAAATATTTCTATTTACCCGATGAGAAGGGAGTTTTTCGAGATCTTAACCGGGCTGTTGACACTAGGCAGCGTCTGATGAATACCAAACCGGCAGGCTTTGTATCAGGGTATGACTTTAGTCGTGCCGAAATGGCCCAAGAATATGAGCGGGCTTTATCCCCTGCGGGCATGGCTCTCCACTTGTCGAGCGCTTGATCGATTCGTCAGACACTGCCGAAACCAAGACTCCCAGCCTCGGCCAGACAAGCATTTAGCTGTTACGGATGCACCTCTTCGTGATCGGCAAAAACCACTTTGCACGGCTCTTTGTTCTTTCCGTCGTGCTTGCAGGACTCGACCGCTTTCTGACGGGCCAGATCGGTTGTCCTTTGGCCGGCGGAGAAACCGAAAGAATTTTCGGACATGGCGAAAGCCTTGTGCGGCCCGAGAATCAGGTAACTGTGGAAGGCATGGAGTCCGTCCGGGCCCAGGCCGGCGGGAGGAGGAATGTTGGGCGCCTCAACCTCCGGCAGCAGTTCCGCCAGCGGGGCCAGATTCTGCGCCTTGAGAAATGCGTCCACGGTGGGCGACCACGCGTCGACGTGACGGAAAAGGGAGTGACCGTCCTCGCCGATTGCCGGAGCAAGCACGAACTGATCCTGCCCGCCTTTGGAGCGGAATGCCTCGTCGAATTTCCGCGCCAGCTCAGGCCAGAAAAACTTGTCGTTTTCCGCATAGAGCCACAGCATGGGGACGCGCGAGGTTTTCCCGAAGTCCTTGTACGCGCTAATCAGGTCGCCAGGGTTGCAGACATCGTGATCGGCCTTGGAACCGCGGCCTCCCGCAAAATTGATGGCCGCCACCACCCCGGCCGGCGCATGCGCGGTGAGAGCAACGGTCGCCAGGCCTCCCGTGGATACGCCGGCAACCACAATTTTGGTGGCGTCCACCTCGGGCAGGGCACGGCCATAATCGATGGCGACGCGCAGGTCCTCGGCGGAGTGTTCCGCGGCAGCCTGATAGTCTGTCGCGGGGCAGCGTCCGGCGTGGGTGCCGTCCTGCTCGCCGCCGGAGATTCCATAGCCCCGCCGCACCACCACCAGCACAACCCAGCCGCGCCGGGCAAACCACAATGCCTGAGAAAGCTGTTGCCACGGGGTCACCTCGGCGTGCTCTTCCGGCTTGCGGGAAGACCCATGCGTGAGGACCACCAGGGGGTGCTTGCCCGGCACGTCAACGTAGACCAGCAGGGCATCCAGGCCGTAAGGCAGTGCCTTCGCCCAGGGAATCATGATCTCGCGTTCAACGTACTTCTGCGCGTCCAGTGCCGGGGCGCACAGAATCAGTAAGACTGGAACCAGAAAGCGGAGCAGGAGTTTCACAGAGACACATTACACTGAATCGGTGCGAATCCGAGAGACTCATTTCGTCCCGCCCGCTTTGCAAATCATTACCGCCCGGAAGCGCATGATGGAAGGCATGAATAGCCCATCGCCAGCCTGCCGCGCCAAAAAGCACCACTGAATTCCCAAAACAGGTACCCCCACCCCCCCCCTCTTTTTTTGGCAAGTATCTGAAAGCAAACAGGTTACGTAAAATGGAAGATTGCAATCAACAGAAAATAAACAACTTAAAAATACAAGTAAAAATTACACCCCACCAAAACAAAGAACTTACGATCAGCACTCCGTCGGGAATCAAGGGGTTTGGGCGAAAAAGCTGAGGTTTCAGAGCCCAGCCGAAGCCGTTCTATCAGTCAACGTCCTGTCGTCGGCCGTTCATGGGATTGCCCGTGCAGTCACTGCAACCTCGGAGCTAGGCGTCTAACCAGTCTGATATGCTGCCGCCTGTGCCCTCGACTGTCATTGGTCATTTTCGCCGGCTGACCCCGCCGCAGCGCCACACCTTTGTGGCTGCGTTTCTGGGCTGGACCATGGATTCGCTGGATTTCTTCATTCTCATCTTCTGCGTTCCGGCCATTGCGGGAGAGTTTCACTGCAAGCCGTCAGCGGTGCTGGGAGGGGTTGTTTGGACGCAGGCCTTCCGTCCGGTGGGCGCGATTCTGTTCGGCATCTTGGCGGACCGGTATGGCCGGCGTCCCGTTCTGATGACGAATATCCTCAGCTTCTCAGCCATTGAGCTGGCCTGCGCCTTTGCGCCTTCGCTCGGGACCTTGCTGGCGTTGCGGGCCCTCTTCGGACTGGCCATGGGCGGGGAATGGGGCGTGGGCGCGGCGCTGGTGTTTGAAACGCTGCCGAAGGAAGGGCGCGGCACGTTCTCCGGCATTTTGCAGGAGGGCTACGCGATGGGCTCCATTCTGGCCTCGGGCGCCTTTGCGCTGTTCTTCCATGGATTCGCATGGCATGGGCTGGTACTGCCGGGAATCGGTTGGCGCGGGCTGTTCATTCTAGGCGCCGCACCGGCGCTGCTGGTGTTTTATGTGCAGGCGCGGGTGGGCGAGTCGCCCGTGTGGCTGGCTGGGGCGGAGAAGCAGCGCGCCCGCGCCTTAGGAACGCTTCGCGCCGAAGAAGCCGAACCGGCAAAATTGCTCCACTTTCTGCCTACGTTTCTGTTTCTTGTTCTCCTGATGACCGCGTTCATGAGCTTTTCGCACGGGACACAGGACTTGTATCCGACTTTCCTGACGGTCTGGGCAAAACTGGATTCCTCTACCGTAGGGCTGATCGGTGTCTTGTACGGGTTCGGGTCGATTGCGGGAGGGTTTGTGTTTGGGACTCTGTCAGAGCATTGGGGGCGCAAACGAGCCATTGTGACTGCGGCGCTAATGGCGATTCCCGTGATTCCGCTCTACGCGTACGGCCACTCGGCGTGGACGCTGGGAGCGGGCGCGGTACTGATGCAGTTCATGGTGCAGGGAGCGTGGGGGGTGGTGCCGGCGTACCTCACCGAGTTGTCGCCGGCTCCGGTGAGGGCCACGGCGCCTGGGCTCGCCTATCAACTTGGCGGGCTGGTCACGTCGTGGAATGGCAAGGGACAGGCTCTGGCCGCGGAGCGATGGGGCAATTATCCGGCGGTGTTGGCGGTGACGGTGATCGTGGTGGCCCTGGCCCTGGCGGGGCTGGCGTTGCTAGGCCGCGAAGCCAAGGGCGAGGTTATGACGGCGATTTGAATCCCGGTTGCCGGGGGCTCACGACCCTGCATGGGAGATGGAAAAGCCCGATGGCCGGTGGTTGCAGGTTTTCGCCCGTCGTCTGGCGGCAGAAAAACCGTGTCACAAACTTGAAGAACACTCCACTAACACGTAACAGCAACCTGCGAAGGACCGGAGCCGGTTGCGCTCCGGGATTCGCTGGGAACTGTCAAATCCCAGGAGGAGTGCTTCCCATTGAGTTACAGCCTTCATATTGTTCGAACGACCGATTGGATGGATGCGGCGGAGTTTCCAATTTTCAGAAGAGAAGTAGCCAACCTTGTTGAGGCGGACCCGGAATTGAGCTGGTCGACCTCAGAGTTTGTAGACCTGCGGGCCAAGAACGGCACAATCATTCGGTTGCCATTCATCAAGTGGCAGGGCACCTCGTGCTTTCTCTGGAGGCTGGATCAGATTCTTTGCCGGAATCCCGACGACGCGCAAACGGCAAAAATGATCCGCATAGCCGAGGTTCTTGACGCGAAGGTTGTGGGCGACCATGGTGAACGATACACGCTGCGCCGCACTCTGTTCGGCCGGCCGAGATTGCAGACGATCCAGCCTGAAGCTGATTCTTTGTCGTTCCAGTCGGCGTCATAAACGCGCGCGAGATCGGCTCTGCAAGTGGGAAGATAAAGAAGCTAGTGGGGGCTAATTCAGGATGCTGAGGTAGGGTCGCCAACTGCCCACGGCACTCTCATATTCGCCCGCCATGGTCTTCACAATCTGCGCGATGTGGTTTAAATCGTGGACCACCCACGTGGCCAGCAATTCACGCAGAGTCACGCTGCCAAGCTCCGGATGCAGGCCGGGCAAGCCCAACTGCGCCTCTCCGACGCCAAGTTCCCGCAGAGTTTGCAGGCCTTGGTGCCGCAACGCGGCAAACTCATTCAATAGCGCACCCACCGGCTTTCCATCAATCCATGCCCGAAACCCGAACCGGTCAAATGGCTCGAATGGCTGAGTGTCCCCGTGGTCGAGGATGATGCGAACGCGCGGCATCCAATCCGTGTTTTCGGCGTGGATCAGATGGCCGAGGACGTCGAGCGCGCTGAACGACTCGGGCGTCTTCCTGGCATGAAGCCACCCGGCCGATTTACCGCGCAGCAGGGCATCGAGGACGCCGGGGGTTTGCGACAGTAGTTCCGCAGCCTGGTTCATTTCAAATTGCATTGCTTCCTCTCCCTGTCCTCAATGTTTGAGGTCTCGCACACTTCACTTTGGCCGGATCAGTTCGATGCGGTCGCGCGTGCGGACCCATGTGTTGCCAGCCATGCGGCCTACGGCGTCGAGGCCGGCCGGATCGACGCGGAAGTCGTCAAACAACTCCTCGCGGATATGAAAGTGGAGCACCTGGCCCAGCACCACGACACCGCCGCCCGGCGCGCGGTTGGTATAGATGACCTGGAGCACCTTGCATTCCATTTGCGCTGGCGACTCGGCGACCCGCGGCGGGTGTACGGCCACGCTGGCAATCGGGGTGAGCCCGGAAAGCACAAACTCGTCCACCTCCGGCGGCACTTCGGCGGAAGCGGCGTTGGCGGCGGCGGAGATGGCCTCGTCGACAATGTTTACAACGAATTCGCCATTGTCTTCTACGTTGCGAAGCGTATCTTTACGGATGTCGGATGTCCCGGATGGATGGGGGGCGCGGACTGTGGGGCAGAACAAAACGGTAGGTGGATTTGAGCCCACTCCGTTGAAGAAACTGAAGGGCGCAAGGTTAGGCACCCCGTCGCGGTCAATGGTGGAAACCAACGCAATAGGTCGAGGCACGATGATGCCGGTCATCAACTTGTAAATCTGCCGTGGTTCGAACTCGGCAGGGTCGATGGAGCGGATCGGGCTGGAGACGGGCCTTGCTGATTCCATGCCGATAGACTAGTACATCGATCTTCGTCGTGGCGCGTCCAATCCATATAGGGAAAAGGTTATTTCGGCTCAGTATTGGGAAGTGACAAGTGTGATGCTGATTACGAAATTTGCACACGGGTAACATGCGATGATGCATTATCAGGGGAACGGGAGAACGAGCTGTGCCGCGCATTCATTTTCAACAGCAACTCGCTGAATTGAAGGACAAACTGCTGGCGATGGCTGCCTTGGCACAGCAGGCGGTTGAGTCCGGCGTGGACGCGTATCTGCAACGCGACAAAGGCCTCTGCCAGTTTGTGAAGCAGAACGAAGCGGCCATCAACAGCGCGCAGCGGGAACTGGATGAGATGGCCTACGAACTGCTGGCCAAGGAACAACCGATGGCCATCGACCTTCGCTTCATTCTTGCGGTGATCAAGATCAACGGCGACCTGGAGCGTATTGGGGACCAGTCGATGGGAATTGTGCGGCGGACCAAGGACATTCTCAACACGGAAGAAGTGGATCTGCCGGTGGATTTTGCGGCGATGGGCGAGTTTGCCGGGCGCATGATCCGGTCGGCGGTACAGGCGCTGCTGGACGGTGACGCCCGCTTGGCTGATTCGGTCAGGGAGATGGACGACGAAATCGACCGCATGAACCGGCGCGCACACGCCGACCTGCTCAAGCTTATCCAGGAAAAGCCCCGGTACACGCAGCAGGCTATGAACGGGATCCTGGTTTCGCGCAATCTGGAGAGAATCGCCGACCACGCGTCGAATATCGCGACGGATGTGATTTTCTGGGTGCGCGGCGCGGACGTGCGGCATCAGCTCAGCATGTCGATGGATTGAAAGAATTGCCAGACGGTTCCCCAGAGGCTTGATTTTCTACCCAAACTCAGAACTAGGATCAAGCCCTGGGGAAAGCCGTCTCAACGAGATTCTCTTAAAATCCTTCTACCGCGTGGCTTCGAAAAGGAACCAGGCGCGGCGTTCGGCTTCGTCGATCCAGACTTCAATCAGGCTGGTGGTGCCGCAGTCATTGGCCTTGCTGGCGACCTCGTGGGCAGCGCGGAGGCTTTCAACCAGCGCCTTATTGTCTCCGTGGAGTTCAAGCAGCATATCGCGGGCCGGCACAAATTCCTGATCGTTGTCTGCGATGCGCTGCAGCCTGGCGATGTGTCCAATCGAGCGAACGGTCGTACCGCCAATCTTGCGCACGCGCTCGGCGATATCGTCGCTGATACCGAAAGTCTGGTCGGCGTGCTCGTCCAGCAGCAGGTGGTAATCACGGAAATGCGGTCCGCTCATGTGCCAGTGGAAATTCTTGGTCTTGAGATACAGGGCAAACACATCGGCCAGCAGCGCGTTGAGAACGCTGGAAAGATTCTTTACCTGCTCTGGTTCGAATCCGTCTGGAACGCTGGTTTTTGCCGCTTTTGTTTCCTCGTGGGTATGGGAGGACATGCGAAACTCCTTTGCGGGGGATTGGGTCGAGAACTGAGGCAGAGCGACGTCTGCCGCACATCAGCTAGGATGCCGGATCGCGGAGAATGGTTCCGTGGATTTAATTCGCCGGGAAAGAAGGAACGGGCGCCGGTTTCTTCGGAGAGAGGAAGAACTGACGCCCGCTGCCACCCGCGGCTTGGAGATCGAGCTAGACTTTGACCTGCGGGTGAGTTGCATAGTGCAGCAACACGGCGACGGCGCAGCTGGTAAGGCGGGTTTCGGCCGAGTCGGCCCGGCTGGTGAGGATGGTTGGAACGCGCGCGCCGAGGACAATACCGGCAAGTTGCGCGCCGCCCAGGTACTCAAGCTGCTTGGCCAGCATGTTGCCGCTTTCGAGGTCTGGAACGACGAGAATGTCCGCCTGTCCGGTGACCGGAGAGACCAGATTCTTGATGGTGGCGGCTTTTTGGCTGACCGCGGTATCGAAGGCCAGCGGCCCGTCGAGAATGCCGCCGGTGATCTGGCCACGGTCGGCCATCTTGCAGAGGGCTGCCGCATCGAGGGTGGATTTGATCTTGGGATTCACGGTTTCGATGGCAGACAGCAACGCAACCTTGGGCTCGGGAATGCCAAGCGCATGGGCCAGGTCAATGGCGTTCTGGACAATGTGAGCCTTGTCTTCAAGCTCGGGAACAATGTTGATGGCGGCGTCGGTGATCAGCAGGGTCCGCGCATAGGCTGGGGTATCCATGATGAAGACGTGGGAGATGCGCTTGTTGGTGCGCAGGCCTGTATCGGCCTTCATGGCCGCCTTCATCAGCACATCGGTGTGCAGGCTGCCCTTCATCATGGCCTGGGCAGCGCCGGAACGGCAGACAGAGACGCCGATTTCGGCTGCCTTTGCTTCCGTGTCGGCCTGCAGGATGGGGTAAGCGCCGATGTCCACGCCGATCTCCGCGGCGAGGGCTTTCATTTCAGCTTCATCGCCAATCAGCATAGGCTCGATCAGCCCTTCGACCGCGGCTTCGACGGCGCCTCTCAGGGCCACGTCAGAAAGCGGCCAGACGACCGCTGTAGCAAGGGCAGGCAGGTTCTTGCAGCGGTCAATGAATTGGTGGAATACGTGGAAGTCAGCAGGGTGGCCGACGAGTGGGTCAAGGGCTACACCTTCAGCCAGTGCGGCAAGATCGCTCATTGGATAGTCTCCTGGCCGGGACAGCGGATGTCTGACGGCCTCACGCATTCATTGTCACGCCGGGGGAGAGAAGCGAATGTGCGCGGAGTCACTGTACGGGTCTCTGTACCGCATAGCGGTAGGTTGGACTCTCTACGTTGAGAGACTCCAGGTTCAAGGGCAATCGCTTGAACGGCCGTGACAGGACGTTGACCGATAGAACGGCTTCGGCTGGGCTCAAAACTGCTGCTTTTCCGCTCACAACCGGGAATACTCGACGGAGTGCTTTTCGTAAGTCCTTTGTTTCGGTAGGGTGTAATTTTTGCCTGTATTTTTAAGTTGTTTATTTCCTGTTGGTTGCAATCTTCCATTTTACGTAACCTGTTTGCTTT
>JBEKZG010000189.1:0-6915 GCA_049510095.1 Occallatibacter sp. | reverse complement strand
ACCCTGACTATTCTCTGCTTTGCCATTGCAGTTCAGTGGCTTCTGATCGGGACATTTCCGCTGAGTCATCCAAGACGCTGGTGGCTTGAGCCAGGTGCATTGATCACTATTTTCACGCCCCCTATGGCTGCACTGGCATTCATCCCGAGCGAGGCGTCGCGGCTGATCTTCCCCATCATGACACTCATCGTATGGGTCTATTGGCTTGGTACTCTGACTTGGCACCTAGGTCGATGGCTGAGGAGATTTGTAGCACCCAGAGCGGCACTTCCAGCAAAGTAAGTAAAATGCCTGTTGTGGTGTCGTCCTTGGCCATTCGGAGCGGATTGCCGCCAATCGGGAAATAGCACAACTGCTCAAACTCCAAAACAGTCCAAATTGCCAGCGCGGTTTTGATAGTCTGGCTCCATGGAGTTATTTCAGGTTCACGATGAGCACCGGCTTTATATCTCGCCCGCGATCACTGACTGGGACGTGTTGACTTGCCATGGGGTTGATACGGTGATCGATCTGGATGGCACTATTGACAGCGGGGTGCCGACACTTCCCAATCGATGCCTCTATATTTACTTCCCGATTTTTGATGAAGACTTACCGAATCTGAATAAGTTAGACGCGGTTGGAAGCCTGGGTGCGAGCCTGGTCGCTTCAGGACATTGTGTGTTGTCTCACTGCGGGATGGGTTATAACCGGTCCGCACTGGTGGCCGGCGTCATCCTTCATAAGCTTGGCATGTCCGGACCGGAAATCGTGAAGAGCATTCAAGAACGCAGACCGGGTGCGTTGTATAACGACTGCTTCGCCGCCTATATTCAATCGCTCACGTAGTGGACTCAGGCCGTCAGAAATGGCGCAGGGAATCATCGGGTACCGAGGATGGGTAGCTGGCCGGGGGCGCGCCATGCTCGACTGTGCGATCGACGTGGCTCTCGAGGGAGCGGCTGACGAGGTCGCGGGAACCGAGGCCGACGGCTAGCGACAGGGTGAGGACGATACCGCCGAAGAGGATGCCGAAAGCCAGCTCAACTACGACGCCGCCGACCTCGAGGTGATCGAGGACCATGGCGGCGGTGAGAACGAGTACAAGCCACTTGACGCCGAGGGAGAGGAAGCGCGCGTACTGCAGATGCGCATTGACTGCGCCAATGAGTACGGAGCGCGCGAGGAAGCGGGCGATCAGCGTGCCGGCGATGAGCAGGAAGATTGCTCCCACGGCGTGCGTGAGGTAGGGCATAAGCGAGATGGGGAGCACCGCGGCGGTGGCGTAAGAGGCCTCGAAAGCGGAGACGCCGATGATGAGACCAAGCAGGACAAAGGCCCAGAAGGAAGCGCGGGCGATGATTTCCGTGGGCGGAGTTGTTGGCGCCCAGTCGGCGGTGGCGCGGATTCGGGTGAGGTAGCTGTCGAACTTCGCGAGGCTCAGTACGCGTCTCAGGAGGGCGGAGACCGCCATGCCGATGAGGGCAAAAATGGTGAGAGCGACAAAAAACGCAAGGATTCCCGGCAGGATGGCGATGAGCAGCGTGAGGACTCGATAGAACGAAACGTGGAGAGCATCGGACATATGCTGCCAGATGGAGGCGTTGTCGGCATACACGGGCTGCATGGTCTTGTCTGGAATGGTCTGGAGCATGATGGCCAGGGCGTTTTGCATAGGACTCACTCCTTCTCCTTCAAGGGTTTCTTTCGGGCATCGACGGATTGATCGCGCATGGATTGACCACTCATTGATTGAATTGTCATGGGTTGAACTCTCATGGATTAAACCGGTCGGGCCATCGCCAGCGGGAAAGTAGATAGGGCTTTTCGGCTTCGAAGGTGGCGGCGGCGGCTTCGATGTGGCGTTCAGGATCAGTTCCGGAAGCAGTGATGTTGAAATGGCTGGCAACCCATGCACGGTAAAGCGGAATGAAGGCGCCGAGCAAGTGTCCGCGATTGATGGTTCGGAGGCGGAACGCGAGAAGAAAGTCAAAAACGATCCGGGCCCAGAGGGCATCGGGCATGCGGAACGATGCGGCGTTGGCGGTCGAGAGCCGCTTAAGCCCAAGAAGGGCGTTGGGCGGCAGGACGAGCGACCAGATTTCCTGGAGATTTGCGAAGGCGAGCTTGAAGGCGTCGAACATGGAGCCGATGTCCGGGGCAGGATCGGTGGCTGGGACCTGCGGCGCCGGATAGCGGGGCGGCGGGAATTGGCGAGGACGCTGCCAGAACGCAGCTTTGGCTTCGATATCGGCAAACAGGGAACCGGTGACGGATGCCAGGATGGCGTTGATGTCGGACTCGGCGGGCTGGGGAATTTCGCGGCGTCCAACTGAGAACTCGTTGACAGCAAATCCGGCAACGGCGGCTTCGCTTGTGGGCCAAAGCAGTGCATCGCCCTGATTGAATGCGGTGGAGCGTCGGGCTGCGAGGGCGAGGCGCTCTGCCATACGGAGGGAGAGGCCGAGATCGACTGCGAGCGGGAAGCGGGCTCGGGAAGGAAAGAGGGCACGGGTCAGCGGATAAAGAATGGCGGAGTTGAACAGGCCGGCATGCCGCGGCAGGTCATAACAGGGAATGGCAAGGTCGGTGGAGGCGGCGATGACGGGATTGGCAAGTTCAGCCAATGCGGATGGCCGCAGGCACGCGGCGCCTGGCCCCAGCACGAGAATGGCGCGCGCATCATTCTCGCCCGCGAGCTGGTAAGCGTTCATGAAGTGAGCGGGGGTAAGCATCCAGGAATGAGGAGTTGCCGGTGCGGGAACGATGCGGAGATTGGGCCAGGAATGAGGCGGGACCGCATCGGCAGTGGCAACAATCAGGCCTTCCGCAGGGTAGGAGGAGGTCAGATTCCCGAGCACGTGTTCGAGTTGCTCAGGCGGCGTGTTGGCAAGAAAGACCAGAAGGCCGGGATCTCTAAGGGGGGAAGGAGCCGGAATGTCGGAGATTGAATCAGCTGTCGCCATCGTCAGGGTCCTGGGTTCCTACAAAGCTAAGATGCCGGCTAGTGGAATGTGGAGCCAGGGGGGGCGGTTGTTGAGTTCATAAAGCAACTCATAGAGCGCCTTTTCAAGCAGGTAAGCCTCAAGCAACGCCTGGGATTGCTGGGGCGCGGGGAGTAAGGCCGGGTTGGCGGCGATGGTTTCTCGATAGGCGCGCAGAAACTCGCACGATGCGGAATTCTGCCAGAATTCCGCCCATGCGAGTAGGGCTGGAGATTCCTTGGCGTGATCGACCTCGTGGTCGGTGGCGCGAAATTGATTGAGAGCGGAATGGGCAGCATAGGAGAGCGAACGGATCATGCCGGCAACATCTTTGAGCGGCGATTGTTTCTGACGCCGCTCGGAGAGCAGACGGGCGGGTTCGCCTTCAAAATCGAGCAGGACAAAGTCGCCGTCTTCCGCGCCCGAGTCGTTCCCATTTTCTGTTGATGCTGAGCTGGTTCTTAGAGTCTGGCCCAGGTGGTAGTCGCCGTTGATGCGGATGCGCAGACCCGCCGCTGCAATGCTGGCAATTGAATTCGCCCGGGCCATGAGGGATTGTCTGCGCGAAAGAAGAAAGCCGGCATCGCCTGCAATCTGATCGTTGAGGGTTGGGGTTCTTGATTTGATTGCCTCTAATGCGGCGGTGATCTGCGTCTCGATTCTACGTGCGTCGCGGATGAGGTCGTCGGTGGTGAAAGGCTCGGGGGCGAACGCGGGGTCGTTTGTCGGGGTTGCGAGGGCGAGATGCATCTCCGCGGTACGGCGGCCAAGAAGCGCAACGGCTCTGATGGACCGGCCCGCGGTCTGAAGGTCTTCCCGGAGCGGTTCGCCATCCGTAAGGAAGCTGGGAGTGGGCGCTTTGGGCGGAGCCGGAAGAGCGACGACGGATGAAAAGAAACCGGAGAGTTGATCGAGAATCCAATTCCAGCCATCGCCCTGATTCGCGACCAGCCCCTGAAGCATTGCAACCGTCGTCTGCTCTGCGCTGTTCGGCGCAGTCATGGTGATTTCACCCATGAAGGGTGCGACATGAGGAAAGTGGGCCACGTCGGCGAGAAAACGGCCGATCTCCACGTCCGGGTTCAGGCCTGGCTGAAGGCGCCTGAAGAGCTTCAAGATCAATTGTTTGCCGTAAATGATGGAGGTGTTGGATTGCTCCGCGGAGCCAATTCGCGAGGAAAGCCGATCGGGGAAGTTCAGGCTCGAGAACGTGCTGGAAGCCCGCGCACGCAGGACGCTTGAGTGTGGACCAGGGGTGCCTGCGGAAGGCGATTCGCGTCGGCCCTGAGGTTGTGCGCCCGGTGGGTGGGCGGTTGCCGAATCGGAACGCGGGGGCATGGCCGCTTCTCCTGGCTGTGCGGTGATGGGCGAGGGCACGGCGAGAGGTGCGGCGCTGAGTGGCGAGGATTGCGCATGTACTTCCTGTGGCGCGAGGTCGAAAGCTGGAAAGGCGGTGGGTAAAGCCGCATGGGAGTCGTCGACTTCTATAGAGACGTGGTTTGGCGCGGAGAGCGCGAGAGTCGCATTCCGCTGAATCATTGCAAGGAGATTCTGACGGAAGTCTTCGCGCGTAGCGGCATCGTGCAGGACGCCGGAACCTGCGGGTGTTGGGAGGACGGCCAGAATGCCTTCAGGTTTACTGGCGGTTAGTTCTTCGACGTCGAGGGCCGCGCTGAAGGCCACCGGGACTTGATAAACATCGGACGCACCATCAGCATAGTTGATCTCAACATAAAAGACGGCGGGAGTGATGCTGCTGTCGGAGGGCACGTTGGCCGCAGGAGGAGTTACAGAGCCGGTTGAGGAGGAGGATGGGATTTCGACCCAGTCAAGCAGATGCACGGACTGGATCTTGCGGGCCTTGGCGCCGAACCAGCGCTGTCGCGGCAACCAGTCCTTCAGAGCGTCCTGGAGCAGCGACAAGCCGGGGCCGGCGAGCAGACCTGGCCAGCCCTTGGCGAGGAGCGAGAGCGCGGCGGCTTGGTTCTCGGTATTTTCTTCTGTAGCTTCCAATTGCGGTGGGGGCAAGGGCTCTGGTTTGGTGGTGGCTGGCTGGAGTTCGAGCCATAGGAAGGAGTATGGGGCGAGGCTGAGCGCGTAAGGAGCTGCAGTAATGGTGGGGAACGGAACGTAGCCGAGCATCTCAACAGGTTCGAACCCCTCGTATTCCGTTAGATCGAGCGAGACAGGCTGGGCAAAACGGCTGAGATTGGCGACGCACAGGACCGTCTCATGTGAGCCGTCGTGGCGGTCCAGATCGCGAAGATACGCCAGTATCTTTCTGTTTTCCGGGTTGAGGAAACGCAAGGTGCCGCGGCCGAACACCTGGAACAGCTTACGCAGGGCGATCATGTTACGGGTCCAGTGGAGCAGACTGGACTGATCGCTGAGTTGGGCTTCGACGTTGATTACCTGGTAGCCGTAAATCGGATCCATGACTACAGGAAAGTAGAGGCGGGCAGGGTCGCAGCGGGAGAAGCCGGCGTTGCGATCGGAGTTCCACTGCATGGGTGTGCGGACGCCGTTGCGGTCGCCGAGGTAGATGTTGTCGCCCATGCCGATTTCGTCGCCGTAATACAGGATCGGCGTACCGGGAAAACTGAGGAGCAGCGAATTCAATAACTCGATGCGGCGGCGGTTGTTATCGACCAATGGCGCGAGACGGCGGCGGATACCAACGTTGACGCGCATGCGCGGGTCAACCGAATAGGCAAAGTACATGTAGTCGCGCTCATCGTTGGTGACCATCTCCAGGGTGAGTTCGTCGTGGTTGCGGAGAAAGAGCCCCCATTGGCAGTTATCCGGGATGGCCGGGGTCTGCGCCATGATGTCGGTGATGGGAAGGCGATCCTCCTGGCGAAGGGCCATATAGATGCGCGGCATCAAAGGGAAGTGGAATGCCATGTGGCATTCGTCGCCATCGCCGAAGTAAGGGCGAACGTCGGAAGGCCATTGGTTCGCTTCAGCAAGGACGAGCCGGTTGGCGTATTCGGCGTCGATGGCGGCGCGGATGTTTTTGATGACTTTGTGGGTCTCGGGCAGGTTTTCACAGGATGTGCCGTCGCGTTCAAGCAGATAGGGGATGGCGTCCATGCGCAGCGCATCCACGCCCATATCAAGCCAGAAACGCATGGCCTTTAGAACTTCTTGAATGACACGCGGGTTATCGAAGTTCAGGTCGGGTTGATGCGAAAAAAAGCGATGCCAGTAATAAGCCTTGGCCGTTTCGTCCCATGTCCAGTTGGATTTTTCCGTGTCGGTGAAGATGATGCGGGCGTCTTTGAAAAGCTGGTCGTTCGAAGACCAGACGTACATGTTGCGCGCGTCGGAACCGGGAGGAGCTACGCGCGCGCCTTTGAACCAGGGGTGTTGATCGCTGGTGTGATTGATGACCAGCTCGATCATCACCTGCATGCCGCGTTTGTGTGCCGCATCCAGAAACAACTTGAAATCGTTGAGGGTTCCATACGAAGGGTTGACATCGGTGTAGTTGGAGATGTCATAGCCGTCGTCGCGCAGTGGCGAGGGAAAGAAGGGCAGCAACCAGATGCAGGTGACGCCGAGTTCCTGGAGGTAATCAAGCTTTGTGAGCAGGCCGGGGAAATCGCCGATGCCGTCGCCGTTGAGGTCAGAGAAGGCGCGGACATGGAGCTCGTAGATGATTGCGTCTTTGTACCAGAGCGGGTCCGTTGCGCTTGCCAGTTTCTTCACTCTTCCGTTCTCCGAGGGCGTTCAACGCGTTTTCGTGTTAATTGAGGGAGGTCCTGAGTATTTGGGATGCAGAAGCTCGATGTTCGGATTACTTGTGGCGCGAAAAGACCCCATTGAGCATCAATTCCGCACCACGGTGCTGGCCGGCATTATCTCGCCGCGAGAAGCAAAACGGCCGAGCAGAACAGACCACACCAATTGCCAGAAACCTTGATACGCGTGCCGATCGGGCTCATGGGGA
>JBEKZG010000188.1:0-7009 GCA_049510095.1 Occallatibacter sp. | reverse complement strand
TGGATATTTCTCGGAGTACGAGATGGGTGGAGCGTAATACGCCCTTTGGTAGTCCGTGAGAGAATCCGGATCTTGTGGGGAGAAGAGCGTTGTCAACTCGGGTGTTCGATTAGGATTGAATGCCGATTTGATCTTCTTCCAAATGGGCACTCTCATTGAGTGATTCACTTTCTAATCAAAGTTGAGCACGCATCGCATTAAACCTGAATTACCAACTCACTGTATTGCTTGAGCTGCGGGTCGGCTGTTAGCAGACGAAGCGGTTCGCTCATGGCCTGGGCGATGAGGAGGCGGTCGAATGGGTCTGCATGGTGGAGGGGCAGGATTGAAACGAGCGGCGTATGCCGCGCAAGGACTGGGAGTTCGAGCAGATTAGCGGCTTCGAGGCTGGAAAGCAGTTCAGGAATGTCGGCTTTCATCTTGCCTACCCTGACTTTGATCGCGATCTCCCAGAGGGACACGGCCGAGACGAATACCGCGTCGGCATCGTCGAGAATCTTGCGAGCCGCCGATGGAAGTCTGCGCCGATCATAGAACAGCCAGTAGAAAATGTGCGTATCGAGCAGAATTCTCATTCGTCGTCGCCGCGCCCTTCAAAATACTTTTGAATTTCCTCTGGAAGCGGATCGTCAAAATCGTCGGCGATCCAGCCCTTCCCCTCCAGGAGACCGTAGACGATGGGTTTCTTCTTTGGTTGCTCGATTGTCGTCAGGCGGGCGACGGGCTTGCCGTTGCGGGCGATGATAATTTCCTGACCGGCGGCGGCTAGGTCGACGAGTTTTGAGAGCTTGGTCTTGGCTTCGTAGATGTTCACGGTTTGTGAGTTCGCCGAGACTGTGGCCGTTGGCATTTCAGGTCTCCTGACTTGACTAGGTCTAGTCTAGCATAACTGATTCACGGGTGGAGAAGCACCATGTTTCGGCATGAAGCCAGCAGGTTTCGGATTTGGTGTGAGGATCGAGGCGGAGGGATTTTACGGCCCTGCCCTGATCGCGATCCAGAGCTTCCGTGAGCTGGTTGGCTACGGGGGGGGCGCAGGCTCCGCTGAAGGGGATGAAGTAGGTTCCGTAGTGGAGTTCGGCGGCGAAATTATCCGTGGTCTTGCGGGCGAGGAGGGCCATGGCGCCGGGGCCCTTTGAGGGCGCCAAGGGAAAGAGGAGCTTGCCGGCGGGGTTGAGGGCATCGAGCCAGGACTGTTGAGGGTGGGTTACACCGGCGCTGGCGACGATGATGTCGACGGGGTCGAAGGGGCCGGTGGAGCCGTCAGCCTGGAGGACTTTGACCTGGGGCCATGGGGCGAGGGCGATGCGGGCACGTTCGGCGAGGTTGGCGTCGATGTCGATGGCTGTGATGCTGGCTTGCGGGCCGGCGAGTTCAGCAAGGATGGCGGTGTAATACCCTGTGCCACAGCCTAGATGGAGTACGAAATTGCCGGGGTGTACGGCAAGCAGGTCAAAGAAGTTGGCCCATAGGCTGGGCTGGCCGTTGTTGATGGACTTGGCCTCGTCGAGGGCGATGAGGACATTGTGATAGACATGGCGCGGGTCCGCGTCCTCCGTTGTCCAGAAGCCTTTTGAACCCAAAACACGCCATGGGCCGGGGCCGACGAAACGCTCGCGGGGCACGGATGCGAAGGCCGCGAAGAGCGCGGGCGAGGCCATGCGGGTGGTGAAGCGCAGGTCTTCAGCGTAATGGCGGCGCGCGGCTTCGAGGGATTCCATCATTGGGCACTCCGGGGCGGAAACGACTTGCTCCTTCATTGTGCTCCCGGTGCCGAACGTTCAAGTCAGACGGCATTGTGTGGCCGGCTCTTTTTTATTCGGCGATTACGGGGTTTGTCAGGGAGCCTAGGCCGTCAATGTCGATGGTTACGGTTTCTCCAGGTTTCAGCCAGCGCTTTGGGTTGCGGCCAAGGCCTACACCGGGAGGTGTGCCGGTGGAGACGATGTCGCCGGGAAGCAGGGGTGTGATGGAGGAAAGATATTCGATTAGCTCGGGGATCTTGAAAACCAGCTCGCGGGTGTTGGAGTTTTGTAACTGCTCGCCGTCGATCGATAGGCTGATTTGGAGATTATGTGGATCTTCTATTTCGTCGGCGGTGACGATGGCGGGGCCGAGGGGGCAGAAGGTAGGGAAACACTTGGAGAGCGACCACTGAGTGGAGGCGAACTGTACGTCGCGGGCGCTGACGTCGTTGACATTGGTGTACCCGTAGACGTGGTCGCGCCAGGCGGAGGCGGGGATGCGGTAACCGCCGCGGCCGATGACGAAGGCGAACTCGGCTTCGTAGTCGGGCTGGGTGGAGTTTTTGGGGAGGACGATGGGCTCGCCCGGGCCGATGATGGCGGTGGGGAGCTTGAAGAAGACGACTGGGGTGGTGGGGATGGCCATACCGGACTCTTTGGCGTGGTCGCGGTAGTTGAGCCCGATGGCGAAGATGCGGGGCGGGTTGGGGAGTGGGGCGTGTAGCGTGACTTCGCTTAATGGATGGCTGGCCTGGGCGCCGGGGTTATCGATCGAGGTGAGGCCGGCGGTGATAGCGGACAGTGTGTCGGTGTGGCCGGTCGCAGAGAGATCGACGACTTGGCTGGATTCTTCGAGGAGGGCGCCGGGGCGAATTTGGCTATCGGCGAGGGAGAAGGATACGAGTTTCATAATTGCTCCGTTCGGTCGGTTAATGCGTAGAGGAGACATGCGGAATATCCGCGAAGCCCGCCTAATCTCCCCAGAATTTGAGGTACAAATGGTTGGCTTTTTCGCAGAGAACTGCCAAGCGGCGAACTTCTTGAACGATTTCCTTCTCCTCGGGTGTGGCGGCTTGTGCCTTAACCATCGTCCATTCCTTCAAAAAGCGGGACATTTGCAAGGTGTTGAAAACTGTGTCTCCATATGGGTTCATGTACTGGAGACAATGGGTCGATTCGAATTCCGGAACCGAATGGACCAGGTGGGGCAAGCGGTCCTGCTCATCTACTATTTCTTCTTGAATTCCGCCACGTTCATCGAGTAGCTGAATACTGAATCCCAAAATTGACTCCTTACGCGGCAGTCCAGCCGCCGTCGATGGTGAAGATTGAGCCGGTGATGAAGGCGGCTTCGCCGGAGGCTAAATAACGGACCATTGATGCGATTTCTTCGGGCCGGCCGAGGCGGCCGAGGGGCTGGCGGGCGCGGAGTTCGGCACGGGTTTCTTCCTTGGTGTCTTTGTGGAATTTGTCGAGATAGCCCTCGACGAAGGGGGTTTGCACGGTGCCGGGACAAATGGCGTTAACGCGGAGGGTCTTGGGGTAATCGACGGCAAGTTGACGGGTCATGGCGACGATGGCGCCTTTGCTGGTGCAGTAAGCGAAGCGCTGCTTGATACCGACGAGGCCGGAGACGGAAGCGATGTTGACGATGGTGGCGCCGGGGGCGCTTTTATCCCCTTCAGGCTGACCCGCGAGGAGTAAAGGCAGGAACGCGCGGGTGACCAGGTAGACGGCGCGGACATTGACGTTGAGGAGGCGGTCGAAG
This sequence comes from Occallatibacter sp., assembly GCA_049510095.1. GTDB lineage: Bacteria > Acidobacteriota > Terriglobia > Terriglobales > Acidobacteriaceae > Telmatobacter. The sequence continues at coordinate 3,496 of JBEKZG010000188.1, read as the reverse complement.
TCTTCAGGCTCGGTGGCCTCGATGGTGCCGACGTGACCGATGCCGGCGTTGTTGACAAGGATGTCGAGACGGTCTACGTGGGCGACGGCGGCCGCGATGGATGCCGGGTTGGTGACGTCCACTTCGAGGGCGCGGGCTGCGGGCCCTATGGATTGCGCGAGGGATTCGGCGGCGGGAAGATTGATATCGGCGATCCAGACAAATGCGCCGGCGCGGGCGAGCTCTTTTACGGTGGCTTCGCCGATGCCGCTGGCTCCGCCGGTGACAAGGGCGTGGCGATGGTCGAGGCGGAAGGGCTGTGGTGGCGTGGAGTCGTTCATGGCTGGCGTCAGACGTTCATTGACACTGTAGCGCATTGCGTGGAGTTGCGCGGTGCGGAGATGACAAGGTTCGGGTCGTGCGTCCTGCGTGATAAGGTTTTCTGGTTGAGACCAACCACCGCGCGGACAAAGAACCGTGCGCAGGAATCCCTAGAAGCAAAGAGCGAATTTGTTGTTAGTTTAGACTATTTGTTGGGGGCAATGGAACCGGCTGGAGGGAATGAGGTTCGATGAGCCAGAATTTATTCGATTTAACCGGGCGGGTTGCGGTGGTGACGGGCGGGACGACCGGGCTTGGGCAGGCAATTTCGCTGGGATTGGCGGGCGCGGGTGCGGATGTGGTGGCCAGTTCGCGGCGGATGGCGCAGGTGGAGAACGTGGCTGCGGAGATTGAGGGGCTGGGGCGGCGGACACTGCGGGTGACGTGCGACGTGGCGGTGAGAGCACAAGTGCAGGCGCTGCACGACGCGGCGATGGAGGAATTTGGCAAGGTGGACATCCTGGTGAACGCGGCCGGGATGACACACATGTCGGCGACACTGGATGAGAACGAGGTGGAGTGGGCGCGGGTGATTGAGACGAATCTGACGGGGACCATGAGGGGCTGCCAGATATTTGGAAAAACGATGGCGAAGGCGGGATATGGGCGGATTATCAACATCGCGTCGCTGGCTTCGTTTGTGGGGTTTTATCGCGTAGCGGCGTACTCGGCCAGCAAGGGAGGGGTGGCGTCGCTTACAAGGGTGCTGGCCATTGAACTGGCGAAGAATGGGGTGACGGTAAATGCGATTGCGCCAGGGTTGTTTCCTACGGAGCTCACTAAGCCGATCATCATGGGGACGCCGCGCGGAGAGGAACTGATTCTGCGGACTCCGATGGGGCGGTTCGGCGAACCGCGGGAAGTGGCGGGGACGGCGATCTTTCTGGCTTCGGAGGCGGCCTCGTTCATCACTGGAGAGGTGATCGTGGTGGATGGAGGGTTTATGGCCAGCGGGGTGAATCAGTGAGGCAGGGAACAGGGACTAGGGAATAGGGACTAGGGACTGCGCAGTTTGGATCGAGAGTGAGCGACTGGGAGCGGTATGAAGGAATTGCGGGAAGTTACCGAGGTTTTTGCGGAGCCGCCGGCGCTGCCGGGCCGGTGGACTGTTTGCGCCATGCTTTTTGTGGCCACTTCGATCAACTACATGGACCGGCAGGTGATCGGGATTTTGAAGCCTGTGCTGGAACAGAGTTCGGTGCAGCTGCAGCCGCTGCTTCCGGGATGGCCCTCGACGGAATTGTCGATCGGGATGACCGATGCGCAATTTGGCTATGTTGTTGCGGCGTTCCAGATTGCATACATGGTTGGCGTGGTGTTTGCGGGACGGATGGTGGACAAGCTGGGATGCCGGAAGGGGTATCCGCTGGTGACCGGGCTTTGGAGCCTGTCGGCGATGGGGCATGCGCTGGTGACTTCGGTATTGGGATTCGGCGTGGCGCGGGTGTTTCTTGGGTTGGGCGAGAGCGGCAATTTTCCCGCGGCGATCAAGGCTACAGCGGAGTGGTTTCCGCCGAAGGAACGGTCGCTGGCGACGGGGATCTTCAACTCGGGAGCGTGCATGGGAGCGATTCTGGCACCAGCAGTGGTGCCGTGGGTGGCGCTGCATTTTGGCTGGAGAGCGGCGTTTCTGACGACGGGCAGTTTCAGCGCAACATGGATTGTCTGGTGGTCGGTTACGTATCGAACGCCGAAAGAATCGATTGATTGGACGCGCGGCGCGGTAATTGCGCCTCCGACGGGACCGCAGCCAAAATGGTGGACGCTGCTGGGCTACAGGCAGGCGTGGGGATTCATGCTGGGCAAATTCCTGACCGATCCGGTGTGGTGGTTTCTGCTGTTCTGGCTTCCGGATTTCTTCAGCAAGCGGTTCAGCCTGAACCTTTCGCACCTTGGTTTGCCGCTGGTGATTATCTACTGCGTATCGACGGTGGGAAGCGTTTTTGGGGGGTGGTTGCCGCGCGGCTATGAGCGGCTGGGAATGGGATTGAAGCCGGCGCGGTTGGCCTCAATGTTGACCTGCGCGCTGTTGGTTGTACCGATACTTTTTGTGGGCGGGTTGAAGTCGGAGTGGGTTGCGGTGGCGCTGTTGAGTTTGGCGGCGGCGGCGCACCAGGGGTGGTCGGCCAACTTGTTTACGACGGTGCCGGATATGTTTCCACACAGATTTGTGGGGACCGTGGTGAGCTTTGGAACGCTTGCCGGCGCGGCGGGCGGCGCGATTTTTGCGATGGCGACGGGAAATATCCTGCAGCTTACGCACAGCTATGTGCCGCTGTTTATGTATGCCGCGTTTGCCTACCTGATTGCGTTGCTGCTGTTGAGGACGCTGGCGCCGGGACTGAAGCGGGCGATGCAGGAGGGGTAAACGTTGGGACATCCCGCGATGTTTGAAACTCACTTTGTTTGACTCCCACTCATCGGGCGATGAAACCGCCCGATGAATGGAGCACAGTACGTTTTTCTGGGTCGAGTCGCGGTTGTTAGGGAACAGGAGAAGGGATGTTGGTATGAGTGAGCCGCGGAAATTGCGGATGGGGATGGTGGGCGGCGGGCCGGGCGCGTTTATTGGGCCAGTGCACAAGATGGCTGCGGAACTGGATGGGCAGATCGAACTGGTTGCCGGGGCGTTTTCACAGTCGGCGGAGCGGTCGAAGGCGGCGGGGGAAGTTTTCCGGATTGATCCGGCGAGGGCGTATGCGGACTACCACGCGATGTTGAGGGCGGAGCGGGAGCGGGCGGACGGGATTGATTTTGTGGTGATTGCTACGCCGAACAATCTGCACCTGCCGGTGGCTGTTGCGGCTATGGAGGCTGGAATCGCGGTGATGAGCGACAAGCCGGCGACGGCTACTTATGCCGAGGTGCTGGAACTAGAGGCGGCGGTGGAGAAAGCTGGATTGCCGTATGGGCTGACGCATACGTATGCGGGCTACTCGCTGGTGCGGGAGGCGCGGGAGATTTGCGCCAGCGGGAAGCTGGGCGCGATTCGGAAGGTGGCGGTTGAATATCTGCAGGGGTGGTTGAGTAGTCCGCTGGAGACGACTGGTCAAAAGCAGGCAGCCTGGCGGTCGGACCCGGCGTTGAACGGGCCTGGTGGTTGTATTGGGGATATTGGGACTCATGCGTTCCACCT
>JBEKZG010000187.1:0-13552 GCA_049510095.1 Occallatibacter sp. | reverse complement strand
CCTTGAATTCGCTCATCAGGAATCACCTTACACATCATACCCGTCACAATACGGACTCCGGGCGACCTTCACACCACGGCTAGACGCTTAAGCCGAATCCGGTCGGCGGGAATCTGCGCAAGATCATAGTGGGCCTGCTGGGTGATCCAGCTTTGAGCGCTGCCGCCAAAGACCTGGGAGAGGCGGATGGCCATCTCCGGCGAGATGCCGCGCTTACCGTTGACGAGTTCAGACAGCGTTGTGCGGGTGACCCCCAGTGCCGCTGCGGCTTGCGTGATTGTGAGGCCGAGCGGCTTGATGCACTCGGAAAGTACAACGGTGCCGGGATGCGGTGGATTCTTCATGGGCATGGGGAAACCTCCTTACAGCAGCTTGCCGTCGGCCAAATCGCGGATGAGGCCGCGGTCGGCGGCGAGGAAGTCGTAGCCGGGCAGGTCTTCGAGTTTGGTCCAGCGCACTTCGTGGTAGATGCGGTTCTGCATTTCGCCGGAAAACTCATGCACGGCGAAGAACTGCAGGTCGACGGCCCCGCCGTGACGGTAGTTGTGACGGATGCGGGTGACGCGCGGGCCGATGACGGCCGTGATGCCGAGTTCTTCGTCCAACTCGCGGGCCAGGGCCTGCTCGGGGCTTTCGCCGGCCTCGATTTTGCCGCCGGGAAACTCCCATTGCAGGGCCATTGGCTGGTCAGGCCGGCGCTGTCCGATGAGGACCAGGCCGCTGCGCACAATGAGGGCCGCCGCCACAAAACGGAGAGCGGGTCCGGCAGGTCTGTGATTCAGGTTCGGCTGCGCTTCTTCCACATCTTTAGTGTAATCGCACCAAAGGGCGCGGAGAAGGAATGGATTCAAGCACTTCGGTGGGATGAAAAGATGAGTGACGATTCATGGACTGGCCCCCAAAGTGAAATCTAGGCCGCCTGGAAGACAATTGGACGCCACCCGGCGTTATTCCCCTCCAACCGCGGCTTCAATCCCCTCGGCGGCTTTGGGCAAAAAATAGCCCCATCCACGCTTTGCCGCGGCCGCGAGCAGCGCGGGCGAGGGATTGACGGGGTAGGGGTGCCGGGCGATTTTCAGCATGGCGAGGTCATGGATGGAGTTGCCGAAGACTGCGTCCGGGTGGGGCAGTCCGATGCGCGCGAGGGTCGCGGCTTTGCCTTCGTCGGTGGGCACATCCACAAGGTCGCTGGTAATCAGGCCGGCTTTTACGCGGACTTCCGCCGCCAACACATGGTCTTCGGGGATGTGGAACTCGCGGACGCCTTCCGCAACGACCCAGCGGTTGGTGGAACTCACGGCCCAAATCTCGACGCCGGCATGCTGCAGGGCGGCGATGAGCGAAGCCATTTCAGGGAAGATGCGGGCGCGCACAAACTCGCGCACATACTGGGCGGCGGCGGCGCGAAGTTCCTGATCGCGCAGCCCAGCGTAAATCTGCACCATCTCGCCGCAGATTTCCAGTTCGCTCACTTTGCCCGCGCGGTAGGCGCGATGACGGCTGTCGATCCAGTCGCTGCTGGAGCGAGAGACAAGGCCCTGCTCAAGTGACCAGATCATGAAGCCCAGCCCCGCGTCGCCGCTCCAGAGGGTCCCATCGCAATCGAAGACGGCAACTTTCGGATTGCTTTCGAGAACCAGGCGTTCAAACTCCCCGGCAGTCCACCGGGAAACTTCAATTTGAGTTGTGGTCAAGCTGCCTCACATGTTTAGAAAGATCTGCCTACTCTATTCTCTTCCAAAACGGGATGCTTTTGCACGTAAACGTTTGAAGAAGGCTCAAAAGAAAAGCTGCGATGAAGAAGATATGAAGAAGATTCGGGAGCGGGGTAATGATGTTGATTCCTGATGAACGAGGTACGGGCTGCGGGAGGGCGGCGGCCGGGATGGTGACAAGCGGAGGATAATCGGGAGTATGGAGAGCATGCGCAATCTTCCGCTATTGAAGGACTATCAGGCGTATCTGCGCGTGGAAAAGGGACTGCGCCCGCTCACCTGCGAGGCGTACGACAACGACCTTAAGACGTTTGCCGAATTTATTGAGGGACGCCAGGGCGTGCTGCTGACGGCGGCGCAGCAGGATGTGGCAGCTTTCCTTGAACACTTGCGCGCGCATGGGATCGACCAGCGTTCGGCGGCGCGCAAGCTGAGCTGTCTGCGCGGATTCTATAAATGGCTGCTGCTGGACCGCAGGATCCATCACGACCCCACGGTGAATATTGAGTCGCCGAAGGCGTGGAAGGTGCTGCCGAAGTCGCTGGCCGAGCCGGAGGTGGTGGAGATGTTGGAGCGGGCCGGTATGGCCGCGTCGCATCCACAGGCGAAGGCCACGGCGCTGCGCGACTCCGCGATTCTGGAGCTTCTGTACGCGGGCGGACTGCGCGTCTCCGAGGTGACGGCGCTTTCAACGGGTGATTTGGCGCTGGACGCGGGCCGGGTACAGGTGCGGGGTAAAGGCGACAAGGAACGCATTGTGCCTTTGGGGCGATCGGCGGTGGATGCGCTGGAAGCGTACCTGCGCGAAGGCAGGCCGCACCTGGCGCGGATCGGGTCGGGAAGGAAGGCAAAGATGCCCCGGCAGGATGCCACGCGGCTGTTTCTCGGGCTGAGGGGGATGCCGCTGACACGGCAATGGGTCTGGCACCTGGTGAAGATGGCGAATAGTGACGCGAGCCCGCACAAACTGCGGCATAGTTGCGCGACGCACATGGTGGAGCACGGTGCGGATTTGCGCAGCGTGCAACTGATACTGGGCCACGCCGATATCTCCACCACACAGGTCTACACACACCTCGCACTGGGAAGGCTGAAGGCTGTGCATCGGATGCATCACCCTCGGGCAACGCGAGGCGTTGAAGCGGAGGCGGTGCACGATATTGAGCAAGTTGCGGGGCAAGACCCAGAGCTGGAAATACGGCCAGATTCCGACCTGCGCGCGTTTGAGGTGAAGGTGTGACAGAGTTGGCGGTTCCCGCGCTGACGCCTGCGATTGGCTTGCTGGTGGCCGAGTACCTACGCGTGCTTGCCAATGAGCGCGGAGCTTCGGAGCATACGCTTCGCGCCTACAGCCGGGAGTTGAGCGGCTTTGCGGCTTTTGTGGTGGAGCGATATGGAAACGATAATGCCGTAGAAGAGATTGAGCACACGCAAATTCGCGCTTATCTGGGGACGCTTTACGATCGCGGGTTGTCCAAAGCATCTGCCGCGCGGGCGTTGGCGGCAATCCGGAGTTGGTTCCGGTGGCTGGCGCGCGCGGGCTACGTGGATAAGAATGCGGCGTCGCTGGTGGCGACTCCGAAGTTGCCTAAACACTTGCCGCGAGTTCCTTCCATTGAGCAGATGAATCGCGTGGTGGACTCGGTCAGCGAGGATGCGGCAAGCTGGCCGGCGCGCGACAGGGCAATCCTTGAAATGCTTTATGGATGCGGTATCCGCAATGCGGAGCTGACCGGGCTGAACCTGAATGATATTTACTGGGCCAACGAGGCGATCCTGGTGCGCGGGAAAGGGAAGAAACAGCGGTACGTGCCGCTGGGCGACGCGGCGGCCCATGCGCTGCGCGCGTATCTCGCCGAGCGAACGGCGCGACTGGCTACGCTTGACAAAGTGAAGGGCAAGGCAAAGGCGACGCCGGCATTGTTCCTGAATCTGCAATTGCGCGGGCTGGGCAAGCCGGGTGGCCAGGCCAGGTTGACGGTACGCAGCGTGGGCCGGATCGTGAAGCGGATTGCCATTCTGCGCGGGCTCTCGGCGGACGTGCATCCGCATACGCTTCGCCATGCCTTCGGTACGCACTTGCTGGAAGAGGGTGCGGATTTGCGCGCAATTCAAGAGTTGTTGGGGCATGAGCGGCTGTCAACCACGCAGCGCTACACACAGCTGACCACTTCGCAGTTGACGCAGGTGTACGACCGGACGCATCCTCGGGCGCGTTAGAGGAAAGAATCTAAATCATCAGAAGTCCAGGCCGTGTGATAACATTGTTATTACCTGGAGGATGGCATGCTTGCGACGATTCGTCGTCTCGGAAATTCGCAGGGGATTTTGATTCCCAAGCCGCTGCTGCAGCAGGTGGGACTTGTGGATCAGGCTGAGCTGCGGGTGGAGGGCGAGGCGCTGGTATTGCGGAAGCCCAAAGCAGCGCCCCGCAGTGGCTGGGCGGAGGCGAGCAGGAAACTGGCAGCGGCCGGCGACGACGCTTTGGTACTTCCTGAGTTTGCAAATGAAGGGGATGCGGACCTAACGTGGTGAAGCGCGGCGAGGTCTGGCTCGTGAATCTCGATCCAACGGTTGGCAGCGAGATTCAGAGAACCCGTCCCTGCGTTGTGATTTCTCCGCCGGAGATGCACGATTATTTGCGAACCGCGATTGTCGCGCCCATGACCACCGGAAGCCATCCAGCGCCATTCCGAGTTTCTGTCAGGCATGGGGGCAAGAGCGGCCTCATCCTGCTCGATCAGATTCGCACTATCGACAAGGTTCGTCTTGTAAAACGCGCGGGCGCCATACATTCCCGTGTGTTGAGCGCCACGCTGGCTGCACTCAGTGAAATCTTCGCTGAGTGAAGAAACCGCAATCGGGAGCGCTACACGCAGCTGACCACCGGACAAGTGACGCAGGTGTACGACAAGACTATTTGCCGGTCTTGGCAATCGCGGAGTCCAGTTCTTTTCGGAATCCGGCCAAAATCTCTTCGCGGATCGCTGCGGTGAACAAGCCTTTGCGGGTGAGGTATTTTTCCATGTTGTGGATAGGGTTGTTGTCGGCATTGTGAACGGAGTCGGCGGCTTGCCAGCGGCGGCACTCGATCAAGGTGGGTCCACGGCCCTGCCGGGCTTTGGAAATCGACTCGAAGGCGACCCGGTAGACGGCTACCACGTCATGGCCGTCGACGGGGATGGAGGGGCATGCGACGGCCTTGGTGCTCGAGTTGTGTTGTGAGTGGGAAACAAAAATGATGGGGAGGGTGTGAAGCGAGGCCAGCGCCAGAGCTTCCTTCCATGCGCGCCGGGCAGCAGCGTCATGGCCCGGGAAGGTGATAGTGATGGTCCACTTACCGTTTGCTTTGTCGTCCAAGGCGGCAGCAACTGCCCGCCGAAGCGAACCAGCGGCTGAATCCGGGGAAGCAATTGCGCCAGAGACTGAAGCGAGGAGCTTATCCAGAGACCCGGTCTTGATGAAGAGGGGCATAAAGTTCCCCGGTGGCGAGACGATAGTGTCTTCCGCAACCAGGTCGATGAGGACGCCGGCGAGGGCTGCTTCGAGGCCGAGAACAGGACGCCAGGAAGCTTTCAAGTCTCCTGGCGAGGTGAGGACGCGGCCCCTTCCGGCCCTGGGGGTCTGGGCCTTGTTCGGCCCGGTCTTCATGCGCTCGTCGATCATCCTGCACTTGAGCATGGTGGCGTAAAGCTGAAGAAGCTTCTGGTTGGAAATGAGCGAGAAGCCGTTGTGGTTGGACACGGGTTCTGGAGCGGCGGCAGGCCGACTGGTTTTGGGAGCCATGGGCAGGGGTAATTCTCCGGTAAATGGGATTGTAAATGGGCTGAGGGCTCAGGGGCTGTAGATTTCCGACGCCTTATTTTCGTGGCGGATTCTGCCGCATTTGGACTCACAAGGGATTCTTGCTATTATTAATGAGCACATGAACTGCGCTTCCCAAAGCCGCTCTTGTTGTCGCCTGTCGAACATTTTCGACGGGTGTACGCGCTAGTCTCTTTTCCCTGTAACAGATTGAAAAGACGCACCCGTAGCTGAAAAGCCGGGTCTGTCTTCGTCATGCGCCGGCCTTCAGCGAATCTCCTGAGAGGTCAGCCATGCCGGTCGCCGAAGACGCAATCCCGAATCCCTCGATCCGAAGCAACAATGCCGCTCCGCGCGGCAACGGGCAATTGAGCCACCTGCGGCTGCTGGAGGCGGAGAGCATTCATATTCTGCGCGAGGTGGCCTCGGAGTTCGAGCGGCCGGTGATGCTCTATTCCATCGGCAAGGATTCTTCCGTCATGCTGCGGCTGGCGCAGAAGGCATTCTTTCCGGGGCCGATTCCGTTCCCGTTGCTGCATATCGACACCGGGTTCAAGTTTGCGGAGATGTTGGAGTTTCGCGACGCGATGGCGCGCAAGGTGGGAGCCGAACTGCTGGTGTGGCGGAACGAGAGCGCGATTGCGGCAGGGACGAATCCGATTGCGCTGGATACCAAGCGCTGCTGCGGATTGCTGAAGACGCAAGCGCTGCTGGATGCGCTGAAGCATTACAACTTCAACGCGGCATTCGGCGGGGCGCGGCGCGATGAAGAGAAGTCGCGCGCCAAGGAACGGATTTATTCGTTTCGCGACGGCGCGGGGCAGTGGGATCCGAAGAATCAGCGGCCCGAGCTTTGGAATATTTACAACGCGAGGATTCATCCCGGCGAGAGCATACGCGTGTTCCCGCTGTCGAATTGGACGGAGATGGACGTGTGGCAGTACATCCACGAGGAGAAGATTCCCGTGGTTGATTTGTATTTCGCAAAAGAGCGGCCCATGTATTTGCGAGGCGATGCTCTGCTTCCGATTGAGCAGGATTTTGTGGCGTGGCCGGGCGAGAAGCCGCAGATGGTGAAGTCGAGGCTGCGGTCGCTGGGATGCAGCCCTTGCACGGGGGCGATCCGGTCGGACGCGGAGACGATTCCGGAGATTATTGCGGAGTTGATTTCTTTTCGATCATCGGAACGGGCGAACCGCGCCATCGATCACGACCAGGAAGGGTCGATGGAGATCAAGAAACGGGAGGGGTACTTCTAAAGGCAGTTGTCAGTTTTCAGTTCGGGGCAGATCGATTTTGCTCTGTTGACGGATGGGCTGCGGGCGGAGCGCGAACAGGGAATCACGATCGATGTGGCGTACCGCTACTTCTCAACCGCGCGGCGCAAGTTCATTATCGCGGACACGCCGGGGCACGAACAGTACACGCGCAACATGGCGACGGGCGCTTCAACGGCGGATGCGGCGGTGGTGCTGATCGATGCGAGCAAGGGCGTCCTGATTCAGTCGCGGCGTCATGCGTACATTGCATCGCTGCTGCGTGTGCGGCATGTGCTGGTGGCCGTCAACAAAATGGACCTGACCGGTTACGACGAGGAACGGTTCCGTGAAATCGAGCGCGACTTCAGCGCGGTGCTGGAGGAGATTGCGGCGGATACCGGAAACCCTGTTGAAGCGGTATTTGTTCCGGTCAGCGCGTTGAAGGGGGACAACATCGTTCATGGTTCGAATGCTATGCCATGGTACGAGGGACCGTCGTTGCTCGAATTGCTGGAGAAGCTCCCGTCCTCGGTGGATACGCGCCATGAGCCCTTTCGTTTTCCCGTGCAGCGCGTGCTTCGGCCGGATGCCACGTTTCGCGGGTTTGCGGGACAGATTGCTTCGGGGACGGTTCGTCCGGGCGACGAAATTACCGTTTTTCCATCTGGGAGAAGCGCGGAGGTTGAGCGCATTGTCACGTGGGATGGGGATCTTGCCGAGGCGAATGCACCGCTGAGTGTGACCCTGGTGCTGAACAGGGAACTCGATATCAGCCGCGGCGATCTGATTGTGGCTTCGCATGCGCCGGCCACTGTGGCGAAAAGCCTGAAGGCCGCGCTGGTGTGGATGGATCAGAGGCCGCTGGCTCTGAATCGGCGGTATTTGCTGAAGCACACCAGTCAGACGACGCCGGCATTTATTACCACGATTGAGCATCGTACCGACATCGGTACTCTGGGGCACGAAGCCGCGGAAACCCTGGAGATGAATGGCATCGGCGTGGTGACGCTGGATTTGTTGCGGCCCATCGCGGTGGACATCTACGGAGAAAATCGCTCGACGGGCGCCTTCATTCTGATGGACCCGGAGAGCAACGCGACCGTGGCGGCGGGAATGGTGACCGGCGCTCGAAGCCATGCAGAGAGCGGCGCTGGTTCCGGAGCGGCGCTTACGGGACCCGTGACAGCGCGCGAGAGAGCGGTGCGCTGGGGGCATCGAGGCGGTTTGCTCGAGCTGAGCGGGACAAAGGTACTCATCGATCAGGTTGAGCGATCTCTGTTTGCGATTGGCGCTGTCACCGCGCGCATCGACACTGGGGACGAGCCATTCAAGACGCGCCCCAGCCTGGTGGAGATGGTGGTGAAGCAAAATGTCCGGGCTGGATTCCTTGTCCTTGTGGCAGCTTCATTGGGCGGCGGCAAACTGATTGCCCGCGCGGACGGCCACGAGATCGTGTTGAATGCAAACAATGCGGATGAGGCAATCGCGAGCATACGTGGGCTGCTGACGCGAGCAGGAATTCTGAGGGCATCGGAAAGTGTGGATTGGGAAATCTAAAGTGGAAAAAGGGGACGGGACGGATGAGCATCTCTGAAATCAATTCGCAGGTGAGCGCAAAGCTGGACGCGGTGCGGGCGACGCTTGCCCGCGAAGTGACCGGCAAGGGCGACGTTTGCCTGACCTGCAGCTTTCAAGCGGAGGACGTGCTGCTGACCAAGCTGGCGCTGGAGCTGGATGCGAAGATTCCTGTTCTGTTTCTGGAGACGGGCTATCACTTCAAAGAGACCTACGAATACCGCGACCGGCTTGCGCGCGAGTGGGACCTGAACCTGATGAACCTTCTGCCGGAAAAAACCGTTGCCGAGCAGGAATCGGAGCATGGATTGCTGTATCAATCCGCGCCCGACCAGTGTTGCAAGTTGCGCAAGGTGGAGCCGCTGTTCAAGGCTGTGGCCGGATATCGGGTATGGCTTACGGGATTGCGCAGGGAACAGGCAAAGAGCCGCGCGGCCCTTGAGGAGTCGGCGCTGTTCACGCTTCCTGGCGGAAGGCAGGTACTGAAGCTTGCGCCGCTGGCAGCGTGGACCACGCGGGATGTTTGGTACGCGTGCGAAGAGCTCTCGATCCCGCTGTTGCCGCTGTATGCGCGGGGGTATTCGTCGATTGGCTGCGAGCCATGTACATCGCTTCCACTGGATCCAAACGATCCGCGGTCGGGCCGCTGGGCCGGCCGCAAGGTTGAGTGCGGAATTCACATTGAAGCAGCGCCGGCACAGTAAGACGGGCGCAGAGAAGCTGAGGACTAGATGCAGTACGTGATTGGGTTTGTAATTGCACTGTTCATTGCGCTGACCGGGGTGGGCGCGGGCACGGTAACGGTGCCGGTCCTGATCCTGTTTCTGGGAGTGCAGTCTCCGGTGGCCGTGGGAATCGGCCTGATGTTTGCAACCGCGGTGAAGTTGATTCTTGTTCCCGCGCAAATTGCGCGCGGCAACGTTGCCTGGCGGACGCTTGCCTACATGCTTGCGGGCGGAGTGCCGGGCGTGATTATCGGCTCGCTGTTCTTGAAGCACCTGGTGACTGTTGGGCCGCAGACTCTTCTGAATGCGCTGCTGGGCGGGATCCTGGTGACGACGGCGAGTTGGCAGATTTATGTATTCTTCAGGCCGATCAAGGCGAATACAAACCAGCGTGACCGGAGCCCGCTGCTGGCGTGGCTGATGCTCCCGGTGGGCGCGGAGGTGGGCTTTTCTTCAGCAGGAGCGGGCGCGCTGGGCTCTGCCGCGCTGCTGAGCCTGACGCCCCTGCTGCCTGCCCAGGTGGTTGGGACAGACATTGCATTCGGGTTCATCGTCTCGCTGATTGGCAGCGGGGCGCATTGGTTCTCACACACTGAGAATCTCGACCTGCTGATTCACCTGATTGAAGGCGGCGTGGGCGGCGCCATTGTAGGTGCGCTCATCAGCACGCGCGTGCCGCGCAGGCAGTTGCGTTTTGCGCTGTGGGTATGGCTGCTGTTCCTCGGCGGCCAATTCCTTTTCAATAGCTATCAGGCGTGGAGCGCACCCCAGAAGGCGGCCGTGATCCACACGCAGGCGGCGAAGGTGAAATAGGGAGCAGAGAGTCAGTGAAGAAGTGAAAAAGTGAAGAATAACACTTCACGTGCCTGATGACTGCTGAGGTTGGCCAAGCGCGCCTGAATGCTCAAAGGCGAGACGCAAGTTGCTTTCGATTCTGAGTGAGCATTCTGCTATGCTCTAGCCGTGCGCGGGGCCCCCGGAATTTACGTCGAGATCCTGATCCAGGACGAACTGGAGCATATTTGGCGTCTGACACAGGATCCCGCACTGCACCAGCGCTGGGATTTGCGCTTCAGTCAGATCGAGTATCTTCCCCGTTCCAACCCTGCCGAGCCGCAGCGCTTCCTCTACAAAACGCGCATTGGTTTCGGCCTCAGTATTGCCGGGACCGGGGAGAGTGTGGGGGAACGAACCTCGGCCAGCGGAGACTCAACCTCTTCGCTCAAGTTTGCTTCCGCCGATCCGAAATCTCTTATCCGGGAAGGGAGCGGATATTGGCGATACATCCCCACACCGGCTGGTTTGCGCTTCTTCACGTGGTACGACTATTCCGTGCGCTTTGGAGCGGCCGGGCGCTTTGTGGATCGTCTTGTCTTCAGGCCATTGATAGGCTGGGCAACGGCGTGGAGTTTCGATCGAATGCGGCTGTGGGCGGAAGACGGACAGCTTCCGGAATCGTCACTTGCTCTCTCACTGATCCATGCGGTTGCGCGCATCGCAATTGCTGCCATCTGGATTTGGCACGGCCTCATCCCCAAGCTTGTCTACCGCGGTGTGGACGAGCAGACGATGCTGGCGCAGGCTGGAGTGCCCCTTGCATTTCTGCCGTGGCTTGGAGCGATCGAAATCTCTTTCGGCCTTCTCGTGCTCTGCGCCTGGCGCTGGAGAGCGGTATTCAGCGCGAACGTCGTGTTGATGATAGCCGCCACCATCGGCGTGGCTGTGAGCTCTCCGATCTACCTCAAGGCCGCGTTTAATCCGGTAAGTCTCAATCTCGCCGTCATAGCTCTTTCAATCACGGGATGGATTGCATCCAGACGTCTTCCGTCAGCGCGCGTCTGCCTGCGTACCGCTCCGAAGGAGACGCTATGATGTCGATTTATCAGCAGGCGCTTGGTTCCGATTTCGGCAGATTGCACCCGGAAATTCAAAGACGATTCTCGCTCACGCCGGGTGGAGGCCTGGCGGCTGTCGGCACTGGAACTATGGAGCGCATCTGGCACGGCGCTCTCTATACGTTGCCATTCCTTTACCTGGGAACCTGGCGCAGCATCATGTTCCCGGAGCAAGGCAGGGACATTCCCTTTAGTATTCAGAACTATGCCTATCGCGACTCGCTTGGCCGCGAAACCGTAACGTGGGTGCGGACTTTTTCGACGTCCAAAACGCGCAGGTTCGACGCATATATGATCTACAGCGAAGAACGTGGCTGCATCGTCGACTACCTGGGAACGCATCAGCACCTCGCCGTCGATCTGGAGCTCAGAGTAGAGTCCAACGGCGGTCTACGGCTGCGTTCGGGAGCACAACGATTCTACGAAGGGCCGGTTGCATTCTCGTTTCCGCTGCTGTTCTCAGGAACAGCCGACGTGTGCGAATGGTACGACGATCGCGAGAAGTGCTTCCGAATCGAAGTAAGCGCATCGAACCGCAGATGGGGAAAGCTCTTTGGCTATGCAGGACGATTTCAGGTGGAGTGGAAAAGCGTCGAGCCTGATTACGTTCCGCCGGCAATCTTGCCGGTCCGCGTCGAAAGCCGAAACTGAGACGGGCGTGTCTGCAGGATTATTCAGTCGAGTAAAAGGCGAGCATGAAGCGGTAGTAAGACCAGAGATCGACCTTGGAAGACATTTCGTAGGTGGAATGCATGGAGAGCAGCGGGATGCCGGTGTCGAGCACTTCCATGTTGCGCTGGGAAAGAAAGCCGCCGATGGTGCTGCCACCGCCGACATCGACTTTGGGTGTCTGGGTTTGCCAGGCAATGCGATTAGTGTCGAGGACGTGCAGGACGCGGGCTGTGAATTCAGAGTTTGGATTGAAGCCCGCGCCGTACATTTTGATGGCGACGCCGTAGCCAACCACAGCCGTGTTCGAGTTCTCAGAGTTCTGCGGGAAGATGGGATTGACCCCATCGTTGGCGTCGGCGGAGAGCACTTCGGCGTGAGCCAGCGCTTTGCGGACGTCGAGCGCGGTAGCGGGCTTGGCCTGGGCGTCAATGAGAGCTGTGAAGGCAGAGTCGATAAAATCGGAGCCCGCACCGGTATCGTTGGGCGATCCGACCTCTTCAAAATTCACAATGTAGGCGAACGCTGTTTCGCGCGGAGTTCCCTTCAGATCGAAAAGCGAGCGCGTGGCGGCATAGGCGGAAAGTTTGTCGTCCTGCCCCCATGCCCCGATGAGGCCGCCGTCGATGCCCACATCCGCGGGCTGGGTGGCGGGAACCAGCTCGAGCTCGGACGCAACGAGATCCTCGTCGTGGATCTTATAGCGCTCGCGCAGCGTAGCCATCACCTGGTCCGCGACGGAGGAGTCCGGACCGGGGATGCTGCCGATGACGGGGGTCATCTCCTCGCCGCCGAAAACCTCGGTGTAAGTGCGGGTACGCAGTAACCGGTCAGAGTGGGGGGCGGCATCGGGTATCACAAAGACAGGATCGCCGGGCGCAAAGCCGATATTTACATCGATGTGACGTCCGTCCACAGTATCGATGCGGCCTACAAGCGCCATGGGCAGATTAGCCCACTGATAGCGCTTGATGCCGCCATAGGGGATGGTTTTGAGAAGGGCAACCGAGCCGGGCGCGTTGATGACGGGCCGGGCTTTGAGGTTGATGTGCGGCGAGTCCTGATGAGCGGCAACCATGCGCGAGCCGGCTTCGATGGGCTCATTGCCGATGATGGCGAAGAGAACTGCGCGGCCGCGATTGCCGATGATGAGGCGTGCGCCAGGCTTGACCTGCGAAGGCGAAGTGAAGTCTTCAAAACCGGCAGCGTGGGCCATGCGTATCAATTCGGCTGCGGACAGCGCGGCGGATTTTGCGTGCCGCATGTAGTCCTTGAAAGGCTCCGCGAACTGCATGACCTGGATTCTCTGTTCAGGAGTGAGAGTGAGCCACGCGGATTTTGCTGCCACCTTGCCGGTATCGTTGGCTTGATCTTTGGCTTGCGCGGAGCACGCGATGGACAGCGCGCAGAGAAAGAGGGCGAAGCACAGGTTCGGATTGAAACGCATGAAAAAGACTATACCTTGAGGATTGGCGAAGTGTCATCAAAGCCCGGTTGAGTACGCGGCGAGCATCCCGGCGTTCGCTGAGAGCGAGATTTCATTGCCGCGCGCAGATCAAAACTTCATTTGCCGCCACAGGCGCAGGACTTGAATCCGTCGGCCGTTGCATGATCGAGACTGCAGACATAGCCCTCCCAGAAAGGACCCAGCGGAATCGGTGTATGGCCTTTGTAGAAATGTGTCTGGTAGGCGAGGCTTTCTGTGCTGGTTCCAGTGGTGTCCGCACGGAAACGGCCAATGAGATCGTCAAGCGCTTTGGCTGAGAAACTGGACTCGCCGTAGGTTTCGCCGAACGAATATTCCTTAGTCCAGACTGTACGCACGCCCGTTGTATTCGATGCGATGTACGCGGTGTAGTCCATCAGCGCGGCCGAAGCCGGATCGATTTCAGCCACGGTAACGGACGGGG
>JBEKZG010000186.1:0-7025 GCA_049510095.1 Occallatibacter sp. | reverse complement strand
CTTTCAAAGGATCCACGGAGGTGGAAAATGGATAAGGACAGAGTCAAAGGCACTGTTGACGATGTTGCCGGGCGCGCGAAACGCCAGGTTGGCGAGTGGACCGGCGATACGGACGCCCAGGTAAATGGCGCCGCGCAACAGATCAAAGGGAAGACCGAGAAGGCCTGGGGCCAGGTGAAAGATGCAGCCCGCGATGCGAAGAAGGAAGCCGATGAGGCCGAGCTCGAAAGGGAAGCTCGCGAACGGCGAAGGCTCGAGGAAGAACGGAAGCACCACCAGGTAATTGGCAGCTAAAAAGCGCCAAGCCTGCTTCTGAGTCTGCCCAATACGACGGCCGATGGACGGCGGCTGGTACGGAATCCGATCTTGTTCAGCGCATGCCGGGGCTGGATGCGCAATGCGTGACGGGTTTCGGTCCGCCGCCGTTTTTTTTATTCGAATGGGGACAGCAGGTGCATTCTCCGGGCTCTTACGACTCTTGGGGTGCATTTGATTCGAGAGAACCGATCCCGTGCAACTCACCGCCCGGTGAATGCTCGATGAATACCGCCCGTTGCCATTGATGCCGCAGTGACCTCCCTTGGAATCCTCCGCGCCTTCCGCGTATACTGTCGGCAAGGCAGCGCGCAATCAGGCGTCCAATGAGCTTGGCTGGCCTAAAGTGAGGTGCGTCTTCCGCAGGGACTCCGGTTCACTGACGTTCGACGTTCCGCCATCGGAGACTTCCCGTTGGCGCGCAGTGGCCCGTGTGCTGCGAAGTCCTCTGGATGCTTTGAGTTGCGCCATCCTCCCCGGATTCTGTACCCTCTGTGGCTCCCCTCTGCCGCAGCTTTCTACTGTGCCAATCTGCGATGCCTGCCGGTCGGAGTTTCCGGCTCAGAGCGGTCCTGCCTGCGCTCGCTGCGGTGATACCCTCGATACGCCGGCACAGGTTTCCAGTCCCTCCAGTCCCAATGACGCTAGTCTCTGCCGCGCCTGCCGTCTAGCCCCGCCCCCGTTCGTTAAGGCCGTGGCCTACGGGCTTTACCAGGGCCGCATGAAAGAGGCGATCCACGCACTCAAGTACGACCGGATTCATCCCGCAGGCCGCATGCTGGGCCAGATGCTGGCACAGGCGATTGCGCAACTGGCGAGCGAAGCGCCGGCGGAAATGCTGGTGGTTCCAGTGCCGTTGCACCGCTCAAAGCAGGCGGAGCGCGGATTCAATCAAGCGCGCACGCTGGCCGTTCACGCTCTTGAGTTCCTCCGCAAAACACATCCACAGTGGCGGCTTACGCTGGCGCCCGGCACGCTGATGCGGCTTCGCGAGACTGAAAGCCAGGCGGGGCTCACTTCGCGACAAAGGCGTCTAAATGTGCGCGGAGCCTTCTCGGTAGCCAATCCGGCAACGGTGGACGGGAAGCACATTCTGGTGATCGACGACATTTTTACCACCGGCGCAACCGCACGCGCCGTCGCGCAAGCGCTGGTGAACGCCGGGGCAGCATCGGTTTGGGTGGCTACGCTGGCGAGGGCTCGCCGCGTTTCGGATCATGGCTATCAAAACGTGGGCTACGCAATTGCAGACACGATCGAGAATAAATCAGGACTTTCCGGCTATGCCGGCACAGCGGAACTTGAGCAGAAAGTGAAGTATTCATCGCAAGACCAACCATCTTTTTGACGAGGGGATAAGAGATGTCGCTGGGAAAAGCTATGATTCATGCCCGCAAGCAAAAGTCGATCGCCAAGGCCGCGGCATACTCCGGAGACTACGCCTCCGTACAGCCGGCCCACATGCTGCAGATGCCGGTGCTGGTGCTGAATGCTTCCTACGAGCCCATCAACATTTGTGGTGCGCGCCGTGCCCTGGTGCTGGTGCTCAAGGGAATTGCGCGGACCGAGGAGGAACACGGGCTTACGCTCCATGCGCAGCGCAGCCGCATCCCCATGCCCTCGGTAATCCGTTTGCTGGAGTATCGCCGCATTCCCCACCAGACGCGCGCCCTCTCGCGCAAAAACATTCTGCTGCGCGACCGCAATACCTGCCAATACTGCGGAGTCGTGCTGCCGGCAGGCGAACTCACTCTGGATCACGTCATTCCCCGCTCCCGCGGCGGCAACTCGACATGGGAGAACCTGGTGGCGTGCTGCCACGCCTGCAACCGCCGCAAGGGTAACCGCATGTTGAACGAGATCGACGACATGACACTGATGCGCGACCCGCGGCCATTTTCGCTCCATACCAGCCGGCAGATCATGCGCATGCTGGGCCGCGGAGATGACCGCTGGCGGAAGTATTTGTTCTATTAGGGAATAGAGAACAGGGAATAGGACGTGCGGGATTGTTTATCAACCAGTAACTGCCGGTCAGCTGGTGATCCGTCCGGCGCGCGGCGATCATGCGACCGCCCCCGTCTCTTCCTGGAGCACCGGAGCCCGGGATGTCGATTCTCCACTTTGTATTCGAGTAAATTATTGCGGAAGGATGTGATCCCCGGAATGAACACTGGAGACTGCCATGAATACGAAGAAAGAATCGCCTCATTCACGAGGGGCTAATGCCCCATCAGTGGCCCTTCAGCGGGTTGGAAAAACCCTGCTTGGGACATGGAAATTGACCGGTGGTGCCGAGGGGGAAATCCGCTATGAGTGGGCTGAAGGTGGGTTCTTCTTGATCCAGCATGTTGATCTGACCGTAGGCAGGAAAATCAAAGGCATTGAAATAATTGGACACCTGCAGCGGGTCGGTGAAAATCCCAGTGAAGAGATCTGGACACGTTTTTACAGCTTCTACGATGGCCTGACGCTCGACTATGTATATGAACTCGATGGCAAAACGCTTTCGATCTGGTTCATGAAGAAGGGCTCTGATAACCGATACAAAGGAGAGTTCAGCGAGGACGGCAACTCATTCAAAGGCGCATGGGCATGGCCCGGCGGCGGCTATGAAGTAACTGGAATCCGGATCAAGTGAACCAGGCGACCACGCTCTGACCGCCTCGGGGCGGAGTTGTCTAAACTCCATCTGAGCCTTCGGTGCCGCGAGGTGGTCCACGACTCCGGGTGTGTGGTCGGTTATCCGGAAGTTATTACTCGTTCAACACGACGGGGAGAAGTTGAACGGGACTGACGCTTGGCGAGGCGTGAACCCAAATCACCCAGCGGTCTACATGAAGTTGTATTGAGTGGAGGCGTTCGGTTCTAGCCGACACCCTGCTCCTTATTTCTTCGGCTGCGCATCCGGCTGCTTTTCAGGCGCAGTAATGTCCTGGCCGTCATAAATAATTTTCGTTGTGGACCCGAATTGCTTGTAGTCAGTGTATTTCACCGTGTCGCGGACATGGACATCCTGGGCCATATACCCGTGTCCACCGCTGAAATGCAAAACTCCTTCGGCCTTGGTGTAGACCGGGAACCAGTAGTGGCCGTCAATTTGCTGCCGCCACGTCATGAAAGGCGGGTGCAGGTCTTCGCTGTTCTTGCGCGTGTCGTCGGGAACCATGCGCCCGTTGGTGACGACAATTTGCAGGTCTGTGGCGTCTACCCAGATGCGACCCAGCAGGTAACGCTTTTTCTTTTCAATGACCTTAGGGCTCACGTCAAAGACGTAGCAATCCACCTCGTCGACCATTTGACGGCCCACGTATTTCACGTTGTACTGGCCGATATCCTCGGCGGTGAGCACGAACGGATATCCGCGCTGGAGATCCTGGAGATCGGTCGGCGACATCATAATCTGTTTCAAGCTGTTTCCGGGTGCAAAGACCACCTTTTCGGTGCGAGCGCCGGTGAGATCGAAAATCACGTCGTCCACCTCATACCACTCGCCGGAAACCTTGTTATCGTCGTCAATCTCCTGAACCCGGGCGACCCGGCGATAGGTGTAGTGGTTCAGAGCCTGCTGGAATTCGCTTTCCTTAGCAGCGAACTTGCGGACGATCTCTTCCGGCGGAGTCGTGGGCGCAGCGATGTCCATCCGCCCGAACCCAGCGTCGAGCGACATGGGAGTGAAGCTGTCCTTGTCCTGCGCCGAAGCGGCCAGAGTAAAAGTCGCCGCCAGCACCGCCAAACCCAGTCCAATTCGCACTCTGTTTTTCTCCTCCAACAGGTCGGCCGGGCTTTTTCAGCACGCAAGCTTGGGACCGCAACCCTATCCTGCCGAAATCATAACTGTCTACAACGTTAGACGCATGGACTGGTTTGCAAGATAGTCTCACAATAGATGCCTCTATACCTGCCCGCGTCGCAAAATGCGGGCATCTGGGCGTTTACAGGAGATATGCTGGAGTGGCAGTGGGTTCCCGTGTTCTGCTTTCCTTCAAGCGGAGCGGTCAGCCGGCATGGTTTCCTGGGCGCCGAGTCAATTTCGGCCCGCGGCAGTCAAGCGGGATCGGCTTCCCGTGGACGATTTGAACGAGGAGGCCTTCGGCTCCAATGTCCGACAGTTATCAGCTTCCGGCGCTTGTCCTGACCGCACTTCTGCTGCCGGCCTTCGGCTTTCTCTATCTTCGTTTCAGAAATACCCGCACCCTGCTTTGGTTTCTCGGATTCCTCTGCGTTGTCACGCAGATGGCGATTCTTTACCGGCTGGGCGCACGAGATGTATTGAGCGGCTCGCATGGATGGTGGCGGGCTGCCGCTGAAACCGCCATTCAAATTGGGTCCGCCCTCTTTCTCGGCTCGCTGTCCCCCCTGGGCTTTCGGCTCGGCCGCCTGAATGTCCTCTTCGTCGTCCCCTATACACTTCCCCTTGTTGCGCTTTCGATTCTCTTTTATGGCGCCCTTCCGGGCGTCAAACCGGGCGGCCCGCTGTTTCTCATCTTTCCATCTGTGGGTCTTCTGGCCCTGGTTGCCGCACTATTCTGGGGAATCTCCAGGGGCAACGTTCCAATCCTGATATCGGAGGGTTTCTGTATTGTGGTTGGGTGTATCGGCCTCTTGGTCTGTTTTGCGGCCGGAGCCGGATGGCTGCTGACCTTAGTCGAATGTGCCAACCACTTAATGACGGCCCTGTTGCTGATCTTCGTCTTCCGGCGTATCACTCCTGGCGTAGTCCTCGGCACTCTCGGTTTCTTCGCGTGGTCTCTTTCCATCTTCCTCGTCTTCCCGTCGATTGCCCTCAACCCGCAGATGAACCTCTATGTGCTTCGATTCATCGTGTTGGGCAAGGTGGTAGCTGCCGTGGGCATGATTTTGGTGGCGCTGGAAGATCAACTGGCGATCAACAAGGCTGGCAGGGACCGCGAACGCAGAGCGCGCAGTGAGCTGGAAGCGTATGCCAATCCGATGCTGGTCCGGCGACGCGTTGAGGACTTCGACCGGCAAGGAAACGAAATATGTGAATTGGTGGTGGATCACAGCCGTTTCGCCCAGGTTGCACTCGTGCTTGAGACCGCGGGCCGGTATCACCTGGCAGGAACAGCCGGGATGGACACCGCCACTATCGTCGCCCTCGACTCGCTTGCCGGGCGCATTTCTGCGGCGGATTTCCTGGCAAAGGGCGCCAATCCACCTGCTGTGGAACGCAGCCTGACGGTCGATCTTAGTCTCGAGCCCTGGCTTGCTCCTGGCGATGACTTGAAACGCCTCTGCTTCACGAGGGCTCTTGCCGTGCCCATCGTTGGCCGCTCTGCAACCGAGGGCGCCTTGCTGCTGGCCGCGATGCGCAATCCAAAGGCTCCGCTCCGCGCCGAGGAACTGCTTCCTATTGAACTGCTTGCAGGCCGCTTGCAGGCTGTCCGTAACCAGACCAGGATGCTTGAGAGACTCATTGACTCTGAGAAATTCGCGGGGCTGGGGCAGCTGGCCGGCAATGTCACACAGCAGTTGAACAATCCCCTGACGGTGATTCTGGGCTACGCCTCGCTGCTTGACGAGACATCGACTCTCGGTCCGCATGAGCGCAAGGCCGTGGAAGCCATCCTGAACGAAGCGCGGCGGATGAGGTCAACTCTGGAGAGCCTGTCGCGTATCTCCAGGCGGCAAGGCGATCAGAAGGACACCATCTCTGTATCCGAGTTACTTGTCGACATGGAACAACTGCACCGCTCCGAATTTCTCAGCCGCTCCATAGAATTCCGCATGAACATTGCACCGGCATTGCCAAATGTCCTCTGCAATGCCCAGCAACTGCGCCAGGCGGTGCTCCACTGTCTGCAGTTTGCCATTGAAGCGGCTGACAAACAGGGCCACGCCCTCGAACACAACGAGGCACAAGGCAAGAGCGTCCGGCTTGAAGCAACGGCGGAAGGGAATGTTGTGCAGATTCTGGTGGCTCATTCAGGTCCTGGTTTTCTCCATCCAGAAAGAGCCTTTGATCCTTTCGTCCCAGCGCGGGCCTCCGGAGAGATGGCGGGCCTGGGACTGGGCCTTTGCGCCACCATTATTCGCGATCACAACGGACGTGCGTCCGCCGTTAATCTGGAGCCAAGCGGTGCGGCCATCATCCTCGAACTCCATGCCGCTTAACGTCCCGTGACGCTGCGGGCCTTACCTGATGGAAACCCGGCGCGGGCCGTTCGAAGAGCGAAATTATCACTGATGCTGGACGGTGCGCCTGCTACGGCATCCTGGCCTTCAGCGGGATCGACCCAAGGTCGTTCTTCCATCCAACGACCCGATTCCGCTTAAAGTCCACTTCAGATCCGCCGTACTCGAATTTGTCGTTCGAGAAGGCCGTTGGAGTTCCCTGAATCACGAGAACATCGTCCATGGTGGAGTCAATCGTAAAGTATTCCTGACTTGTATCCACGGGATGTTCGGGCCATAGCTTGACTCGGATGGGGTTCGAGACAGGATCAATTTTCCAACCGGTCACGCTGCCATTCTTGAGATACAACTCCGACTGTCCATACACAAGTTTGTCGTCTGTCGCACCCGTTGGCGGGCCTTGCTGGGCCAGCACTTCGTCTTTGGTTGATCCGATAGTGAGGAAGGAAAGAATCATTTGCGGTTTGGCTTGCGTGACGGCCAGTTGCCGCTGGACCGTGTGCGCCGATGTTTTTTTCGCGGTCTTCGCCGCGCCGGCGGATGCGGTCCCGGCC
>JBEKZG010000185.1:0-7028 GCA_049510095.1 Occallatibacter sp. | reverse complement strand
GAGGGCGAGAACTTCAACGGCGGCTCCGTCATCTACCAACTCACTCCATCGCTCGGACCAGGCAACTTGAATTATTCGAATTCCGATTACGACATCCGGAACAACCTGGTTGGCGACCTTGTCTATGAGGAGCCATACAAGTGGTCCAGTCATATTGCCAATTACCTTGCCGGCGGATGGGTTGTCGGCGCGAAGACCTACTGGCGCTCGGGTGAGCCCTACAGCCTCAACAACAACGACGTGATTGCCGACTACACGAACCTTAGTCCAACAACCCTGATGGTTGACTTGGCTCCCGGCGTGAGCGTATCCCAGTTGGATAATCTCGCGCCTTCCGACCCCAAATATTGCGGCTACGGAAATCCGTGCCTGAGCCTTGCGCAATTCAATGCAAACCAGGCGGATCTCGGTACTCTGCGCCGGAATGCGCTCGAGGGTCCGCACTATTCAGACACTGACATCTCGCTGCTCAAGCACATCGTCAAGGGAGAAAGGTACGCTTTTTCGCTCGGCGCCAACGCATACAACGTATTCAACCATGTCAACTTTGCGCCGCCGAACGGCAACATTGGTCTCTCGAACTTCGGCACGATCTCCAGTGCTGTCGCTCCTCCCACCAGCCCGTATGGGTCATTCCAGGGAGCCGCGGTGACTCAACGTTTGCTCGTGGTACACGGCAAATTCACCTTCTAACCTTGATGACCGGTTTGCAGGAATCGCACAAAAAGGGACGCCCATTCCGGCGTCCCTTTTTGCGCATATCCGCCAACCAAACGTAACGCCTCCGGCGGCCTCGCCGTCATTTTGCGGTTAAGCTTTTCTGGCCGCCCGCTCTGTAGCAACGGGCTCTTCAGATGCCCGCTTCTCCCCCGGCTTCTTTATGACTGCCGGGTTCTTAAGGGCGGAAGAGCGCGTCTTTACCACTTTTCGTGACTTTGCATCGGTGACAGTTTTGGCGAGAGCCGACTTGGTTGCCGCGGAAGCGGGGCGTCCAGCGGCCGGTAGCTTCTTCCTGACCAGTTTACTGGCAGCATCAATGTCAGACGTACCAGTACTGGCCATGGCGGAAGCGCGAGTGCGGGCGGCGCGGGTCTTCGCAGTGAGTTCGGCCTTCAGCTCAGCGTCGAATTCGGATGGCGTGAGTGGGCGTGCGGATTTGCGCAGTCTTTCAATGTCGTAAAAGGCGCGGCGTTCGACAAGGAAGACGTGTACGACAAAGTCGACGTAGTCGAGAAGAATCCATTCGCCCTGGCGGCGGCCTTCAACGGAGTTCGGATAAACGCCGAATTCCTTCTTGAGACGATGCTCGATCTCGTCTGCGATGGCAATGGCCTGGCGATCGTTGGTGGCTGAAGTGACCAGGAAGAAGTCGGATAATCCCGCATCGATGGCGTCGAGTTCGAGGATTCGTGTGTCTTCACCCTTCTTGTCCTCACATACTTTTGCTGCGGCCTGTACGAGGATGCGGGTTTGCGTTTGCGCCTGCGTGGGTGTCATTCGGTAAGAAGGTTCTCCAACCTCAATCGTAGACCCTTGGCTGGGGAGGGGCAAGTTATGGCCTACCGGTAAAGGCGGTGGGAGCGGATGTAGTTGAATACCGGTTCAGGCAGGAGTTGTCGGCTGGGAGCGGCTTCTGCGGGAGGCGCGTGGAGATGCTCACGAATCTGATCGCGAATCTGGTCTCGAACATGGGAGGCGCTGATTTCGACATCGAGTCCCGGAAGAAGGTAGAGGGGAACGGTATCGCCGGCGGAATTGTGGAGAAGGTAGGACCTCACCTCAACATTGGAACGGGGCGTGATCGCGGCTGGATCAGGTTCCAGGCGCAACCCAGGCGGAAGGGCTTCTCTGAGACCGGCAACCCACTGTTCGGGCCGCTGCCCTGGGCGCGACGCGACAATCAAGGGAGCTACGAAGGGGATCTCAGCCGATCGATGCCACCGGCGCAACCCGAAGAAGGAGTCGGCGCCCATGAGACAAAACAGGGCGCCATCGCGTGGGAGTTCGGCGCGTAGGGCGCCCAGGGTTTCGATGGTGAAGTTGGGCCGGCCGTCAGGCTTTGGCGCATCGGCAAGCGAAATCGCAAATCCAGGCTCTGAGTCAATGGCCAGGCGGGTCATGGCGAGGCGATCCTCAAACGTAGCAAGCGATCCATTTGGTTTGAGGGGCTGCGCACCGACGGGAGCGAAGATGACCGTGTCGAGCGCGAGGGCCTCACGGGCCGCGCGGGCAATAGCCAGATGGCCCAGATGGGGAGGGTCAAAACTGCCGCCGAAAAAGGCGATGCGCTTTCCCTGGGCAAGTGAATGGGCCTGATCCATGTGTAGATCGTATCGCGCGCAAGGGGAGCACACACAGCCTTCTGGTAGCATCGAATCTACCGGTATGCGATATCTGATTGGACTTTTGGCGTTGGCTGGAGTGGTGGTTTCCGCGCTGGCGTTGCGGGTTCACTACGACACTGGAACGGAACCTTGCTCGATCAACGAGAAGTGGGACTGCGGGATTGTGAACCACAGCCCGTATGCCGAGATTGCGCAGGTGCCCGTGGCGGCGATCGGCATTGCAGGATATCTGGCGCTGGCGGGACTCGCGCTTGCGCGGCGAAGAGCATCGCTGGCTGGCCTGGCTGTAATTGGACTGGGGTTCGCGCTTTATCTGACCAACATCGAGAGATCCGTTCTCCAGGTGTGGTGCCTCTATTGCGTCATATCGCAGGCGATTATCGCAGTGCTGACACTGCTCAGCCTTGGATGGCTGGGAGCTGAGCATTGGGCGAAGAGGCGCACTCAACGGCAGGTATAAAGTTTGGGCAGCACTCCCTTCATCTGCCGCTCACGTTGCGCTGATAAACTTGAATAGAAATCATGTTCAAGGAACGATACGCACGCTGGATGTATGAGTGGGAGACGCGGCTGACTACGCGCGATGAAAATCGCGTGGTGCGGCCGCTGGAGTGGGGATTCGAGTGGATTGAACCGTTTCTTGAGTCGCACGGCTTTGGCGCCGCGATCCCTGGTCCGGAAGTCTTGCGCGATCCCGCGGCGGCTGAAGCGGCGATGGTGCGCATCAACCAACTGCTGATTCGCCACAGCAACGAATTTTTCGGCTACGAGCGGCCGAGAGATTTCCGGCTGGAGGAGCGGCATCCGCAGCTGTATCCGACCAATGTGAGGCCGGAGACCTTAGCCAAAGACGCCGCGCTGCGCCAACTGGCTGCCGAAGGAAAGCTGGCGACGGCGCGGTTTTTGCGCTTCACTTCGCCGGAGCAGACGGCTTATCCAGAGAATGATCAAGTGAATGCGCGCTGGTATCCGGCTCCCGAGCACAAGGATCCTGCGCGGCCGAAGCAGGCGATCGTAGTGCTGCCACAGTGGAACTCCGATGGGTTGGGCCATAACTCGCTGTGCACCATCTTCAACCGCATGGGCATATCGGCGCTGCGGCTTTCAATGCCGTACCACGACATAAGGCGGCCCGCAGAGCTGGAGCGATCGGATTTTGCCGTGAGCGCGAATATCGGGCGGACGCTTTCAGCATGCAGGCAAGCGGTGGTTGATATTCGATGCTGTTTGGACTGGCTGGAGGAACAGGGGTACGAGCACTTTGGAGTGCTGGGAACGAGCCTGGGGTCGTGCTACGCGTTTCTGGCCAGCACGCACGACCCGCGCATACGGGTGAATGCGTTTAATCACGCATCGACAGCGTTTGGAGATGTGACCTGGGCCGGACAAAGCACGCGGCATGTGAAGCAGGCCCTGGAAGATGCCGGGCTGACGCAGAACCGAGTTCGCGCATTGTGGGCAGCTGCCAGCCCTTGCTACTACTACCCGAAGTTCGCAGGACAAGAGGCCGGCGGCCCGAAGAAGAAGGTGCTGCTAGTTTATGCGAACTATGACTTGACGTTTCCCATTGAGTACTCTCTGCAGGTGGTTGAAGCGTTCCGACACCACGGACTCGATTTTGAGCCGCGCGTGCTGCCGTGCGGGCATTACACCACCGGCGAAACACCCTACAAGTTCATCGATGGATGGTACATGGGTTGGTTCGTGTATCGGGCGTTCAAGGCGCTGCGGGAAGAGAAAGCGGCTGGATTGATTGCGGCTCCGCATCCACGTGAAGCGGAAGAGGAAACGGTCTCGCGCTAGCACGCGCACAGTCTGAAGCAGAACCATTTGGCGCGGTCAAGATGCGTGCGTTGGCGTTACCGCGGGTGAGCCGCAAGCCATTTGGCAATCCGATCCTGGACAATGGCCAATTCGTCTATGGTGAGGTGCTCGCCGCTCATCTGGCGGTATGCGGCGTATTTTTCCTGGTCTGGTCCCTTCGACTGGGAGGCAACGTCGAACCAAAAGTAGGCGTCGGTATAGCTTTGAGCGACGCCCTGGCCCATTGAGTAAAGGACCCCGAGAGTGCCCTGCGCGGAGGCGTCTCCTTGATCGGCGGCTTTGCGATACCATTCCGCAGCCTGGACCATATCGTGTTCCACGCCCTTGCCATCGCGGTACAGTGCGGCGAGGCGCAGCTGGCCAGCGACTGACCCCTGCTCGGCGGCTTTGCGATACCACGCCGCTGCCACTTTGTAATACTCAGCCAATTGCTTGGGATCTTGAGTGGCCTTGATGCCCGCGGTGCAGCTATTGTCTCCCATCAATACTTGCGCCGCCGGATCACCGGCATTTGCTTTTGCCTCCAGTCCCAGGTCGACTTGAGCGGTCGCGGGGGCTGCGCCCTGATCGCCCGCGTTCTGAGCCTGGGCAGTTGCGGGAAGGAACGGCAAAGCAAGAAGCGTTGACAAAGCGATGTGGTAAGGAGGAATTCTCAAGGCAGGCCTACGCACTCATGAAAATCGACGATACCGCTAGTCTACTCTGCTGCCTCCGATTGGTGAGAAGGCGCTAGAATTCTTATATGACTGACCGCATGTCTCTATCCCTTGCTCAGGCCGACCCGGACGTAGCTGCCGCTCTTGACCAGGAAACCCTCCGCCAGCACGAGGGGCTGGAGATGATTGCCAGCGAAAACTTCGTTTCCGAAGCAGTGCTGGAAGCTGCTGGCTCAATCTTCACGAACAAATACGCCGAGGGCTATCCGGGGCGCCGTTACTACGGGGGCTGCGAGTACTCCGACGTCGTGGAGAACCTGGCGCGAGACCGGGCGAAACAGATTTTTGACGCGGCTTACGCCAACGTGCAGCCACACTCCGGGTCGCAGGCGAATGCATCGGCGTACGCGGCGGTGGCACACGCAGGTGATACGATTCTGGGCTTGGATTTGGCACATGGCGGCCACCTGACCCACGGACACAAATTGAGCTTCAGCGGCAAGCTATACCGGACCACGTTTTATCACGTGAGGCGGGATACCGAGCTGATAGACTACGACGAGCTCGAGGCTATTGCCGAGCGCGAGAAGCCCAAAATCATTATTGGCGGGGGCAGTGCGTATCCGCGGCTGTGGGACTTTGCGCGGATGCGGCAGATTGCCGACAAGGTGGGCGCGATGTATGTCTTCGACATGGCGCACATCGCCGGACTTGTTGCCGGGGGCGTGCATCCCTCGCCGGTGCCTCATGCGCACATTACGACAACGACTACGCATAAAACATTGCGCGGGCCACGCGCGGGGCTGATCGTCTGCGGAACGGATTACAAGGTGGGCGAAAAGGCTACAGACACCATTGGCAAAGAAATCGACAAGTCGGTTTTCCCTGGGCAGCAGGGAGGGCCGCTGATGCATATCGTGGCGGCCAAGGCGGTGGCGTTTGGCGAGGTGCTGCGGCCTGAGTTCAAGACTTATGCCGCGCAAATTGTAGCCAATGCGAAAGTGCTGGCGCAGGGTCTGCAAGAGGCTGGCTTCCGTATTGTGTCAGGCGGCACGGATAACCATCTGATGCTGGTGGATGTCTTCGCCAAGGGCATTCTGGGTTCGGAAGCCGAGTTGGCCTTGGGCAAGGCCGGAATCACCGTGAACAAAAACTCCATTCCGTACGACACCAATCCACCGCTCAAGCCCTCGGGTATTCGCGTGGGTACGCCGGCATTGACGACGCGCGGCATGAAGGAGGCGGAGATGCGCCAGATTGCGGCGTGGATCGGGAAGGCTCTGGAGCAGCGCAACGACGATGCGGCTCTGGAACGGATACGCGGGGATGTCGCCGGGCTCGCCAATCAGTTCCCGCTGTATGCATGGCGGCGGGCTTCAATGGCCGTGGGGGTTTAGTCCATCGCCAACGTCGTATTTCAAAGATGAAGGTCCTTTGAGTCGCATCCAGGTGAACTTAGTTGTGCGCAACTTGTACGGTTATGCCGGGTTGCAACTATTGCTATTTGAATGACCCATTTGGGAAAGGATGGTATCCATCAGCTGTCCTACCTCGGGGCATCCGGAGGGAACTATGAAAGCGACTCAGCTAGCACTTGCCACATTGCTCGTATTTGCCGTTCCAATGTTTGCCCAGCATGGGGGCGGTGATGCGCATCAGGCCATCCCCAAGCACGGGCCTGCGCCGGTTAGGGGTACTCCGCATCCTGTAGAACCGAATCGCAATTTCAGCGACCAGACAGGCCATCCCAGCGCCCCGCACGTGGACGGAAAGACGTGGGTAGGGCATGACACCGGCCCCGGCGATGCGCGCTATCATGTGGACCAACCGTGGGCCCACGGACACTTTACTGGCGGTTTTGACCGCGGGCACGTTTGGCATCTTGCTGGTGGCGGTCCCGGCCGCTTCTGGTTCAACGGGTGGTACTGGGACGTGTGGGCGGCCGACGTCGCCTTTTGCGACGGGTGGCTCTGGGACTCCGACGAGATTGTAATTTATGAGGATCCGGATCACGTCGGCTTGTACTTGGCATACAACGTGCGGCTCGGTACTTACGTGCACGTCGAGTACCTGGGAACTTAAGTCCTTGCGTTTACCAGATGAATGGGATGATTTGCGGGGGCAGGCTGCGTCGCTTGTCCCCATTTTCGTCGCCGTGGGTTTGTGGGGCGGGTTCGATATACAACATGACCGCTAAGGAGGT
>JBEKZG010000184.1:0-7087 GCA_049510095.1 Occallatibacter sp. | reverse complement strand
GAGCGCGCGCATTCGCGGCACCGCTGGGAGAACGAGGTTGCCGACGTAACCATCGACGCACTGGACACCCCGGAGATTCGCCGGACGATTCAAACCGGGATCGCAAGCGGCCGGTTGCCGGCCGACACGTCGGCTGACGATCTGACTGACGTTCTGGACCGACTGGGACTGCGGCTTCGCGGAGCTCTCGTCAATGCGGCGGTAGTCGTTTTCGGGCGCGATTTCCTGCCTCATTATCCTCAATGCCAATTGAGGCTGGCGAGATTCCGTGGCGTTGATAAGGACGAGTTCCTGGATCAACGCCAACTTAATGGGCACGCGTTTAGTTTGTTGTCCGAGGCGATGCAGTTTCTCACTCGGCATCTACCCGTGGCTGGTCGGGTCGAGGCCGGATTATTCGAGCGCGTGGATGAGCCTCTTTTTCCTCCGATCGCGTTGCGTGAAGCGCTGGTGAATGCATTCTGCCACCGAGACTACGCCCAATCTGGAGGAGCCGTCAGCGTGGCAATTTACGATGACCGCCTTGAGATCTGGAGTTCCGGTGGCCTTCCCTCTGGCATCGAGGTGGAAGACCTGAAGCGGGAGCATCTGTCCCGTCCGCGAAACCCGCTGATCGCGGAGGTCTTCTACCGGCGAGGACTGGTAGAGCGCTGGGGACGCGGCACCCAGAAGATCGTTGAACTATGTCTCCGTGCAGGCCATCCCGAGCCTCAGTTCCTGGAAGTAGCAGGGGCAGTAGGCGTTCGTTTTCTCCCTAGCGGCTATGTGGCGCCTCTCCGCGTCGCTCACGATCTTTCGGACCGGCAGCGCCGGATTCTTCAGGCAATCGCCGGCGGAAAGGAGTCCTCGTTTGCGAATATCCGCACACAAATCAATTCATCTGTGGCTGACCGCACGTTACGCGACGATCTGCTTCATTTGAAAAGACTTGGCTTGATCGACTCTCGCGGTCACGGTAGGGGGGCTGTGTGGTTCCTTGCCGTAGCGCCAAAGCCCGAGGACGGGAACTCGAATAAGGCGGAATAAGGCG
Organism: Occallatibacter sp.; assembly: GCA_049510095.1. GTDB lineage: Bacteria > Acidobacteriota > Terriglobia > Terriglobales > Acidobacteriaceae > Telmatobacter. The sequence goes on along the minus strand of JBEKZG010000184.1, from coordinate 6,057 downwards.
GTCGAATAAGGCGGAATAAGGCGGAATAAGGCGGCCGACCGCAACACCGTGAATGAATTGCTCACAGATTCCAACTGTCGAGCGGCTCGTGCCAGACCATTCGATCAACGAATCTGTGCCCTGCATCCTCAAATCAGGGTTCGGCTACTGTAGACAATCCAGAACGCGCTCGTCGGTGAGTGCTTTGGCGATTCGCGCTCGTTGAGATACTCTCGGTCTTGAGCGCTCCAGCTGCCACCCATCGAGCGGTCTTAAGTTGATCAGTTCGTCCGCCGGCAAACCTGAAGTCAATCCCGGGCACGAGATCAACCGATCATGAAGAACCCTTCCGCATACAACGAACTGGTTCCCGCAGTGCACTTCTCCGGTCGAGATCCCGGGGAACCGGAGCTTTGCAAACCCCTTCCCGCAACGCTTCGCCGGCCGCTCGCCGTCGACGGTCTTCGTGCTTCGGCCCCGGCGGACAGCCGGTGGCAGACCGGCTCGGCCTTCCGCATATCACCTGGCGTCTCCTGCGGCACTGGGGAGCGACACAGATGGTGGAGGAGCGGGTTCCGATCAAGGCAGCGCAGGAACGCCTCGGTCACTCCCGGCCCGACATTCTTCTCAAGTTCTACGCTCATGTTCTCGACGCGTCGGCGGACGCGGCGGCTGAATCGCTGAGCGGGCAATTGAGTGGCGGACTGAGGGCGGTTGAGGCTGCGCAAAACGCTGCCGTATAAGCGGTTGATTGCTTATCGGCAGCTAAACGGCAGCTAGAGGATTGCGGCCTCTAGTGTAAGTTGTTGAGAGTGTTGGAGGCGCGGGCCGGGATCGAACCGGCGCATAAAGGTTTTGCAGACCTCTCCCTTACCACTTGGGTACCGCGCCCTGGCAGGGATGTCTCTATGGGGATGGGCATCGCTCCAGTCCACTTGGCCTGTCCGGCAGGCGTCCGCCGCGGCGGAGTGGAATGGAGCGGGAGACGAGATTTGAACTCGCGACCCTCGCCTTGGCAAGGCGATGCTCTACCACTGAGCTACTCCCGCTTGTTGCAATATTGAGTATACCGGGCTGCCGAAACGGGGTCAAACCGCAGCCGGGGCCGGAATTGCGCCTGACGAGGAACTTGATGCGGGACTTGACGGCAACGCATCGCCGGATTGCAATTCGCCGGCGCGGGAACCTTTTTCTTCGCGCACAATTTCTCCGTCGCGCATGGTGAGAATTCGGCTGGCGACGGAGGCGGCTTCGGGGTTGTGGGTAATCATGAGGGTGGTTTGGCCCAGCTCGCGGTTGGAGCGGAGGAGCATGTGCAGGACCGCGTCGGAATTTTTGGTATCGAGGTTGCCGGTGGGCTCGTCGGCCAGCACGATTGCAGGCCGGGTAACCAGCGCCCGCGCAATGGCCACGCGCTGCTGTTCGCCGCCGCTCAACTCCGAAGGACGATGAGGGAGCCGGCCCTGGATCGAAAGCATGTCGCAGAGATGATCGAGATACTTCATGTCCAGAGGCTCTTTGCGCCCGCTGATTTCCCATGCGACCTCGATATTGCCCATGGCTGAGAGCGTGGGCAGCAGATTGAATTTCTGGAAGACGAAGCCGATGCGCTGCTTGCGGAGCTTTGTGCGTTCGGCGTCGTCGAGAGAAGCGAAATCGACGCCGTCGATAACGACTCGGCCAGCGGTGGCCCTGGTGAGGCCGCCCAGCAGATAAAAGAGGGTGGACTTACCCGAACCCGAGGGGCCCACAATGGCTACAAACTCCCCGCGCTCCACGGCAAGCGAGACACCCTGCACCGCGGTGACTTGAATTCGGCCAGCCTGATAAACCTTGGTGAGGTTTTCGGCAAGAATGATCGGCGAGGACTGCTGGTTCGGCACAATTCACATTGTAAATGCGACGTGTGGGAGGCGCCTCCAATAGAATGGGATTTGAACCGAACCTACACGCAGGAATTTCCGAATGACCGTCGATCTGAAATCCAATCTCGTCAGCACACTTGAGTCGGCCGCGAAGCAGGCTGGCATGGTTCCGCAGTCGGTGACCGAAGGCCGCGACTTTCACGGCAATCCCACGACCGTCTTCCAACTTGGCCTTCCCGGCAGCGATCTGGCGGGGCGGACCCTGAAGCTGGAGCTGACGGAGGGATTTGACTTCGACAAGCCGCACCTTTTGCCGGCTATGACGGCGCATCTTGCCGGCGAGGCGAAACGGCTGCGCAATCCCCGGCCCGAGTGCTACGTAACGCTAGGCGGATTGCCGCTGGCCTTTGGGAAGTTTGAATGGCCCTTCCACACATCGGTTTCCGGGGCGGACACGTATATTGTCCACGGCGAAATTGACCTGGCCGACGGCGGAGCGCACAACCTTCATGCCAAAGTGGCTGCTTCCGTCACGCTGACTTTCGCGGAGATAGTCCCCTCGATGGAGCAGCCTTACGCGGAGAGCTTCGTCTACAACGCTATCCGCAAGACGGTCGATTTCGGCCAGCTTGAGTTTCTCAAGTCAGGCAATCGGCAGCCGGTACCCGTGACCACGCGCTACTACAGCCGGTGGCAGAAGAAGTTCCTTTTCACCGAAACCGATGACGCTACGAGGCTGGGATACCTGCTGCGCAAGGTCTACTGGCTTTCCGGCGTTTTGGGCGAAGGCAAACCGGTATGGATTGCCGACCCGCGGGACGCGCAGTACCTGAACACGACGGAAGCCGACTTGCTGCGCATGGCGGGCGATGAGGCGGGTGAGGGATTGATGGTGCTGGACGGGGAGTTTGCCGCGGCCACGCCGAAGCTTCTGGCCAAGGCGCCGGAATACCAAGGCGCCCTGGAAGCCGCTCTGAACTTTACCAAGCCGCAATTTAACGAGTCGATGCGGTCGGGCCACGCGAATATGTAGGGTGAGAGCAAGCAGGAAGCGGGTGCCCGATGTCCAGGTTCTCGGAAAAGGGATGTCCATATCTACATACGGGCAAACTCTGCGTTGTGGATGCCATCCACATGAACACGATTGAAAGATCTTGAGGTTTGATAGGACTTGGGGTTAGCGGGGTTTATCACTCAGTTAGCAAAAAGTACTTGCGATCATATCTAGATGACTTCGGCTTCCGCTATAATCGGCGCAACCAGGGGCAGCCGATGTTCGCCTCACTTTTGGCTGACCTCTCTCAGCGCGCTACGTAATAGCCCGCCTTAGCGGAGAACGAGCGTCAGCCCGCGTAAACTCTCGCGGCGGCAGCCCCGATGGCTTACTGGCGGCTTAGTTTCACTGGGAATATCGTCCACTGGCACCTTAACGGTGCGCACGCTCGGCGCACCACGAAGAGGGAACGAACCGGATTATCGGGGACGGAACAATATGGCGCGGAAAAAGATCATCAGGATCAGTGGGGACGTTCGGGAGCACCCCAGGTACAGCCTTGAAGAGGCCGCCGGCTATCTGCGCATCCCACTATCCACTTTGACCGCTTGGACTCGTGGGCAAAACTACGTCCTTGGAAAGACCGGGAAGAGGCGTCACTTCGATCCAGTTTTGCAGCTCGCGGATCAGAAGCGTGGGCTTCTCTCGTTCTACAATCTAGCGGAAGCCCACATACTCCGCGCCACGCGGGATCGCGATGTTCCGCTTGTGAACGTGCGCAAGGCCCTTGAGTACATCCGCGAGAGCATCTCTTCCTCTCGTCATCCGCTCCTCACGCAAGAATTCATGATTTCTGGGAAATCGGTTTTCATCGAGCATCTTGGCGATACGATCAACGCCACCAAATATGGCCAGCTTGCGATGCGAGACGTTCTGGAGCACTACCTGGATCGTATTGACAGGGACGCCGAGGGCATGCCATTCCAAATCCGCCCGATGAATACTCGGTACATTGCAATTAATCCGTCGTTTTCTTCGGGGCAGCCAGTAGTGAAAGGCACCAGGATTATGGCCGGTATTCTTGCGGCACGGAAGCGTGATGGAGAATCGTACGCGGCCCTAGTTCGGGATTACGGACTTACGAAGACCCAGATTGAGCAAGCGATCGTCGAAATCGCCGCGTGTTGATCGTCACGTCTTTTTCCTTGACGAGAATCTAGGGGCAAATGTGCTCGCGGGGATTTTGCGCGCCGCAGGTTATAACGTCGTGACGCACCGCGAACGGTATGGCAAAGTGACCGGCATTAAGGACCCTCAAGTCATTGCAGACTGTGGAACAACCGGGACAATTCTACTGACTGCGGATTCAAACCTTGAGACCACTTGGGCGGCCGAAATTACAAAGGCGAAAATTGGCGTAGTCATCCTGTCAAACAATACTGATGGCGCCGTTAAATGGGGCCAACGGATCATTCAGGCGATGGGGAAAATACGGGCACAATTGGACAAGAGAAGGAAGCCTTATGCAATTTGCCTGACCGTGCTTGCAGAGGTCAGCCGCGTTCGGCTATACCGCAAAAAGGGAAGCCGAGTCATTCATATCTAGGACATCTTGTCCTGGGGGATAATTGAGGTGTCTCTTACCTTCAACCCTACAGCGCCGCACCGCATCCAGAGCAGAAACGCGCGCCTAGCGGGTTGGTTTGCTGGCAGCGTGCGCAGGCCGTGAGTGCGCCTGACTGAACCGCCGGAGGCGCGGGCGGTATATTGACTGTGACATTGAACGGCTGGCCACTCCAACCGGGCATGACGATGCCGAGCGCCGCGGCAATTCCGGCAGCCTGAATGGCATTGAACTCGCGGACGCGGCCAGGCATGAAGAAGCACTCGATGAAGCCGAGGATGGACGTGATGCCGGTCCAGAAGAAGCAGCAGTAGAGAATTCCCAGCCCAATGCGGCGCAGATAGAAGTGGTGCACGCCGAAGGTTCCCAGGAAGAGCGCGAGCAGAATGCCGACGACTTCGTCGCGGCGCACCGATTCGTATTGCTGGTAAAAGATGGCTTGCGCGTTGGGGTATGGGGCGGTGGTGCTCATGGGGCTTCTCCTTGCGGGACTCTTCGGGCTGGACTCTCGTGACTAGACTGCCGGGCTGGCTCTCGTTTAAGGGTACGCAACCGGGCCGCGCGGGGTTCCGGCCTGCACTGTTGAGCATTCTGTCACATCAAAGAGTAAGGGACGAGCGCATAGAATCGAAATCGGTATGGAACGAGAGACACCGAACGCCGCGGCAAGCGGCACATTCCTGATCGGCGGCGACCTGCGGGTCCACCGCATGGGCTACGGGACCATGCGGCTGGTGGGCGACGGCGCCTGGGGCGAGCCCGCGGACGAGGACGAGGCCAAGCGCGTGCTGCGGCGGGCGGTTGAACTGGGCGTTACGCTGATTGACACCGCGGACGCCTATGGGCCAGAGATTGCCGAACGGCTGGTCCGCGAAGCGCTGTATCCGTATCCAGAGGGCCTGGTGATCGCGACCAAGGGCGGGATTACGCGGCAGGGGCCGGCGAAGACGGAATATGTGGGCCGCGCGGGGTATCTGATTCAATGTGTGGAGATGAGCCTGCGGCGGCTGAAGCTGGAGCGGATTGAGCTGTATCAGCTGCACCGGATCGATCCGCGCACGCCGCTGGAAGAGAGCCTGGGCGCGTTGAGCCGGATGCGGGAACAGGGGAAGATCCTGCACATCGGGTTGAGCGAAGTGACGCCTGCGGAGATTGACGAGGCGCGGAAAATTGTCGATGTCGTGAGTGTCCAGAATCGATACAGTCTGGCGGACCGGCGGCATGAGGAGACGCTTCGCTATTGCGAGAGAGAGAAGATGGGGTTTCTGCCTTGGTATCCGATGGCTGGCGGGAAGATGCTGAAGGCGGAACATGCTGCAGCGGCGAAGTTGGGCGCGATTGCCGCGCGGCACGGGGTCTCTGTGGCGCAGCTTTCGCTGGCTTGGCTGTTGCAGAAATCTCCGGTGATGTTGCCTATTCCGGGGACTTCGAAGGTGGCGCATCTGGAGGAAAATGTTGCGGCGGCGGAACTTCATTTGACTATGGGAGATACGGCCGAGTTAGAAGCGGTCCACGGTTCCTGATTGTTACTGAGACGGAGCCATTCAGTCGCGCCGACCGACTGGCCGTTTTACCTCGAACCGATTGCCGTATTA
>JBEKZG010000183.1:0-7095 GCA_049510095.1 Occallatibacter sp. | reverse complement strand
CAGGGGAAGTGACGCGGGCTACTAAGTCGTAGTCGTGGGATTCGGTGATCTGGGCTTTGTAGAAATGGCCGGGTTGTAACTCTGCTAACTCGCCGGTGTCGTTGATGTAGACTTTGCCGTCGATTTCGGGGGCGTGGAATTGAGTTCTTGCTTCCCAAAGGAGCGGGGTTTCTTCGCTTTCGCCTTCGGCTAACACTACTAACTCGCGGCCGATCCATTGCTGCTTGGTTTGGCGGCTGATGGATTGCTGAAGTTTCATTAGCCGGCGCTTGCGGGACTCGATGGTGCGCTTGGGGACCTGGGCGTCGAGGGCATAGGCTGCCGAGCCTTCTTCGTGCGAGTAACTGAAGACGCCTAGCCAGTCGAATTTGGCTTCGGCGATGAACTGCTGCAAAAGCTCAAAGTCCGAGGGCGACTCGCCGGGAAAACCGACGATGAAGCTGGTGCGGAGGGCTACGCCGGGGACGGCGGCGCGGACTCTTTCCAGAGTCTTCAAAAAGATGTCGGCGCCTGCGCCGCGCTTCATGGTTTTGAGGACCGCGGGCGAGGCGTGCTGGAGGGGAACGTCAAGATATTTGCAGATGTTGTCGTGACGGGCGATGGTGTCCAGCAGCTTTCCGGTGATGCGGTTGGGATAGGCGTAGAGGAAGCGGAGCCAGCGGAGGCCGTCGATCTTGGCGAGCTCGTGGAGGAGTGTGGCGAGGCCGTCTTTGATGCCGAGGTCTTCGCCGTAGCAGGTGGTGTCCTGGCCGATGAGGGTGATTTCCTGAACGCCGCGGGCGACTAGCTGTTGGGCTTCAGCGACGACCGATTCGAAGCGCCGGGAACGGAATTTTCCGCGGAGGTTGGGGATGACGCAGAAGGTGCAGGGGTGGTCGCAACCCTCGGCGATTTTGATGTAGGCGGATGAGCGCGGGGTGGTTAGGAAGCGTGGCGTGGACTCGTCGTAGAGATAGGTTGGCAGAAGGTGAGCTGCGCCTTGCCACGCGTCGCGGTTGAAGCGGCCTTGTTGTTCGCGGAGGTCGCCTTCGGGCCTGCCCTTCGGGCTGTCGTCGTTTTGGACGGGCGTTGAGGGAGGACCGTCCTCCGGGGCTAAAGCCCTTGTCAACTCTGGGCTTGAATTCAGGGGCCTGAAGGCCCCTGCTCCCTCCGCCCGCGGCTTCTCTGAAGCCCTGAGATGTGTGCCGGACTGGGATTCCTGGCCGCGGCGGATCTCGGCGGCCTGCACGCTGGTGAGGATGGTGAAGGGCGAGCTGGACGCCGGCGCGGAGGGCATATCGAGTCCCGCTGCTGCGAGGATGGACTCGAGTTCGCCGGTTCCAACTACGGCGTCGACTTCAGGGATGTTTTTGTGGATTTCGTCGCGGTAACGCTCGACGAGGCAGCCGGCGACGATGAGCTTTTTGGCTGAGCCGGCGGTTTTGAAGCGGGCCATTTCGAGGATGGTGTCGACGGACTCCTGCTTGGCGGTGTCAATGAAACTGCAGGTGTTGACGACGAGGATTTCGGCTTCTTCGGGGTGGGCAGTGAGGCGTGCGCCGGCGCGGTCGAGGAGGCCCATCATGACCTCGGAGTCGACGAGGTTCTTGGGACAGCCTAACGAAATAAAGCCCACGGAAGGGGCCGTGGGAGCGGAGGTTTTGGTCACATCTCTATTGTAGCGGGAATCTGGATTGGGGATCGGAATGGGTGCCGGGAGGATTGCCGGGCGCGCACAGAGGGGCCAGTATCTGGTTGGTACCTAGCGGATTTATGTGCAGATATAGCGGTTATGACGTATAAGGTAGTTAACTTGGGTGTAACCGCTGATTTTTGTGGTGGGTGACACATGATAACGATGAAAAGAGAAGCCTTGGGCACGTTGAGCGCGGAAGAGGATCCGCGAGAGATTCTGGAACTGTATGGCAGGATCGTCGAGATGGACGCCAGGATTGCCGGAGGGGGCGGGAAGGCGCAAGAGCTTCCCGCGAGCCTGTACTCTTTTTTGTGCCATGTTGCGGGAGACCTGACGGCGGGCAGACCGGTGACGATTCTGAAGGACGAGGTGGCGCTGACGACGGTGGAGGCTGCGAACACGCTGGGGGTGTCGCGGCAGTTCCTGGTGCAGCTGCTGGAGCAGAACGAGATTCCTTTCCACATGGTGGGGACGCACAGGCGGGTGTATGCGCGCGACATTCTTGCGTTCAAGGGAAAGCGCGACTCAGCGCGGCGGAGGCCGAAGTGCGGGCTGCTGTGGGAAGACGGGAGTTTTGGGAACGGCGAGCGGACGGCGCACGCCGACATTCCGCTGATGAAGGATGGGTCGTGGGCGGAGATCAAGGCGGACGTTCGGGACGACCTACTGGCAGGCGATCATAAGGAGCCGCGGATACGGCTGAATGCGCTGGACCGGCTGGAGAAGGATTTCGCGGCGATCTATCCGGAGTTTCCGGCTGATCCGGCGGTGTTGTTGCGAGCTGGGAAGGACGACGCGGCGCGAAAGGCGGCGCAGATGCGGGTGGGCGGCGTGCTGCAGGCGGCGGAGAGCGATGTGCTGGGGAACATCTTCAGGCGGCTGGGGGCGGCGCTGGTTGGGGTGTGAGCGATAGGTTTTGAGCGGTTTGGACGCGGGGTCATTGTTATCAGATTGAAGCCTCATATCCCATGATCGGGAATGGAGAAGGCATGATTGCTCGTCACTGGCGCGGTTGGACGAAGGTCGAGAATGCGGACGGGTACGAGAATTTCCTGAAGACTACAGTGCTGCCTGGATTGCTCGGTATCGAGGGCTACAAGGGCGGCTATGTTTTGCGTAAGGATGATTTAGTGGAGACCGAGTTCGTGGTTGTGAACCTGTTTGATTCGCTGGAGGCGGTGAAGCAGTTTGCGGGGACGGACTATAGCATTGCGCGGTTTGAGCCGGAAGCGAAGGGTTTCCTTTGCCGGATCGAGCGGTTTGCTACGCATTACGAGGTTCGTACCTGCACGGTGTGATCACAGATGCGAGGGGCGGATTCTGGTCCTAAACATTTGAAAGCTTCATTTGGCGGGTGGAACAGAGCTCAGGTTCGATTTGGCCGAAGCTGGCCGAAATGTGGCTGCAATCAGGTGTTTCGGTACTCCGTTCTCCGCGGGCGTCCGCTTCAGGAACGACATGGCCTCCGCGTCCTGGTTAAGGTATGCGTTCAAGAACTCGAGGGCGTATCGAGCCATCCAGTTATAGCTAATGGCACCTTCCTCCAGCGAGTAGTCCGCCGGGGAGAATTGCAGCGCATCTTTCCGGAACCGTTCGCTTCGCTGATACAAGGAACTGAATTGAATGTGCGAAACAGCGATCATTCGAACGTGCAACAAATCGCCATGAGTCCATTCGTTTAGAACATTGGGCGCAGTTTCGCTCTGACTCTTGCTCTGGCGCATAGCGTCCCAGGACTCCAATGTCTCTTCGGTTCTACTAAAGACGAGCAAGGGGATCGCTATTTGATCGGGATGAACGTCCCCAGCTTCCTGAACGGTGCCTGGAGAGTAACGGAACGAGCCATCGAGGGAAACCAGGGCATTGATACGGCGGTCTTTCGCAGCGGCGAAAAGCGCCGACATACCACCCCAGCTATAGCCGATTGCCGCGGTTTTCGACAAATCCGTATCCGGCAATGTTCTCGCGAAATCAATAAGAAACGAAATGTCCCGGGCTTCGGCATTTGCTCCGGCTATATCTATTGTCATATTTCGCGACGAGGTACCCATGCTAGGCGTCGCGATAACGACGAAGCCGTTGCTTGCCAGGTATTCGCACAGTTCGATGTTCTCGATGGCCGGAGCGTTGACGCTTGGCGCGTAAATTGCAACGGGAAAACGGCCATTCTGCATGGCTGCATCGCGCACGGCCCATGTGACCATTGCGGTGGTCCCGCGCGTGAAATCCTGAACAAACGATTGCGGCTTTCCATGGTCGACTGGATGGTCGAAGCTGGTTTCAGTCTGGATCAATGCCGCATAGTCCCCGACTGTCATTCGCTGGGCCGAGGAGGCTTTGGCTGGATACCAAACCAGAGTCTGCAATGGCCGTGTTCCTTCGACGGATGGCTTGCCAGGCTCAGCGCTCGCAATTTGGAAGGAACGAGACCGGTCGTATTGATCGATCACTTTGAGGCCAACTTGAAACAGGCCGGGCTTTTCAGTAAACCTGAATTGAAACTCTGGAGCCGTTTGCGCAGCGATCGCCAACTGACCGATGGCAGCGAAGACGATCGGCACGGCAGGCGAGATAAAAAGACGCACTTCGCGACTCCCAATTAAGACTTTAGCGAGTATAGAGGAGCGTGAGGTCTGGAAGTGTGCAGAGGTTTTGCGTCCCGCAGGTTGCACGTTCCCATTCCTTTGGGCGGTCGCGGATGATGTTAAAATCGATCAGTGCCGGGTCCTACGCGACGTAATCCCGCCAACCCCGCCAGGTCCGGAAGGAAGCAACGGTAACGGGCTAGTACGGGCGCAGTAGGTCACCCGGTACTTTTTGTGTCAGGGATCAGAGATCAGGGGTCAGGGATCAGAGACCGGCTGGCTCCGCCTGCGCTGGGAGAAAATTCATTGAGCCTTACCGTTCGTCCTGTGGTGGGCCGGCGCGCAAAGATTTCGGCGCTTGGCACCTACGTCCCTCCCGAAGTGATCACCAACAAGGATCTTGAAAAGCTGGTGGAGACCAACGATCAGTGGATCGTGGACCGCACCGGCATTCGCGAGCGGCATAAGCTGGCTGTGGGACTGGGCACGAGCGATATGTGCGTGGAGGCGGCGAAGAATTGCCTCAAGGCGCGGGGGGTGGAGCCGGATAAGATTGGCGAGTTTGGGTTGGAGTGCATTGTGGTGGGCACGGTAACGCCGGACATGATGTTCCCTTCGACCGCATGCCTGGTGCAGGACAAGATTGGGGCCAAGGGCGCGTGGGGCTTCGATGTATCGGCCGGCTGCTCGGGGTTTGTGTTCGCGCTGCAGGCGGGCGCGGGGCTGGTGGAGAGCGGGGCGCACACAAAAGTACTGGTGATTGGGGCCGATGCGAACACGCGGATGACGAATTATTCCGACAGGGCGACGTGCATCCTGTTTGGCGATGGCGCCGGGGCTGTGCTGCTGGAGCCTGCGGAAGAAGGCGAGATTGGGCTGATTGATTTTGTGCACGAGGTGGATGGGTAGGGCGGCGTGAGCCTGAACCTTAAAGGCGGCGGCAGTTTGAATCCCACGACCCATGCGACGCTTGACGCGGGAATGCACTACATCTATCAGGATGGGCAGGCAGTGTATAAGTTCGCGGTGCGGAAGATGGCCGAGTCGACGACGAAGCTGCTGGAACGGAATGGGATTACCGGCGCTGACCTGGGATGTTTTATTCCGCACCAGGCGAACAAACGGATTATTACGTCGACGGCGGACCGGCTGGGCATGGACCCGGAACGGGTGATTATCAATATTGAGAAGTATGGGAATACATCGGGGGGAACGATTCCGCTGGCGATGGAAACTGCGATTGAGGACGGCAAGCTGAAGAAGGGCGACCTTGTGCTGCTGGCCGCGGTGGGCGCGGGATTTACGGTTGGGGCGGCGCTGCTGCGGTGGGAGATATAAAAGCAGGGAATAGGGAATAGGGAATAGGCGGCGGGCCGATCCTTTTGGGATCGGCCCTGTTAGTTAGCTGGATGGTTAGTGAGTTAGTAACTTAGAGGCGGATTAGTCGATCAGCAGTTTGAAGGCGTGGGTCCATTGGTTGCGGGTGAAGCCGGGGATGCACCATAACATGCACAGCGGCTCGATGGCGCGGGCGGCTTCTACTGCGCCCATGTCGGCGGTTTCCCAGCCGAATTGGTCGAGGATCGCGGTGACCTGCGCTTTTGCCGCGCCGCTGTTGCCGCAGATAAACATAGTTGGCTTGCCGGCCTTGTATTGCGGATTGATCATGTTGTACGCGCCGACCGAGTTGAAGGCTTTGACGAAGTGCGCGGATGGGAATTCGCGCTGCAGGTCTTCCATGAGGGAAGCGTTGGGGCCGGTGAAGAAGGGGAGCACTCCGTTGACGGGAGGGGCGTCCGCGATGGGATTGCAGGTGTCGATGATGGTTTTATCTGTGAGATGTTTTGCGCCGGCGAGATTGAGGACGTCTTTCGCCGCATTGCCTTTCGCTGCGAGGACGATGAGGTCGCCGAAGTCTGCGGCTTCAGCGAATGTGCCGGTGGAGGCGGTGGGGTTCTGAGCTGCCCACTCTTGAAGTTTGGCTGGCGTTCTGGAACCTACTTTTACTTCATAGCCGTGCTTGAGGAAGCCGGCGGCGAGTGTCTGGGCGACGGTGCCTGAGCCGAGGATGCCAATTTTCATGGGGATCTCCGTTTGGTAGTGAGATTCGCGTCACTGGGGTATGGATTCAAGTTGCGGTGCAGGAGTTGTAATGGTGCGCCGCGGTCGGGAATCCCTATAGGACGAGTTGCGGTATGGAGAGGGTGTAATCGGGAAGGATAGCGAGCGATGCGGCGATGCGGAAGAACTCTCTCATCCCCTCGAGGCATTCTTCGTCGAGAATGTAGTGGATGTTGGCGGTGAGATAAGTGCGAATGGTTTGCTCGGAGATGGGGAGACGGGCGGACCATTCGGCTACCAAGGCGTCGATGTTCTGGAGGCCGTGGTTGCGGGACTGGATGAAGTCGTCGGTGATTCGATCGAGTGAGACAGGGACTGAGGGACTAGGGACTACGGGACCGATAGACGCAGCGATGCCCCAGACGGCTGAGACGAAGGGTAGGCCGGTTAGGGATTTCCACTCCCAGGCGAGGTCGTGGTAGATGAGTTCTTCGCCGGTGCGCTCGAAGCGGTTGGCACGCTCTTCGAGGGCGAGGAGGGCGGGGTCGCCGATGAGGATGGCGGCGTCGGCGCGGTCGAGCATGAAGTCGAGTTCGGCGGGGAGGGGAATGAAGGGAACGTCCGGATTGCCCCACTTGTGGAAGAGGATGCGGGTGTACGCAAGGGTGGTGCGGCTGGCGGTGTCGGCGGCTACGGAGCGGAGCGCGGCGAGGGGCTGGTTGGCGCGGCGGACGAGGAGCAGGGAGCGAACGCGGCCCTTGGAGGCGATGGTGC
>JBEKZG010000182.1:0-7143 GCA_049510095.1 Occallatibacter sp. | reverse complement strand
TTCCTCGGCCATAACCCGTCTCGATAACGTAGTTATGCCACAGAAAAGACGGCCTTTCCAGCTATATTTTTGCTTCCAGACTCTCCCCTTCAACAGGCGGCGTGTGAGATATGCAGGCTAGGTGGGTCTGGCAATCGGCGAGGTAGGTAACAGGAGCGATCCAATCCATTTGCTTCCAAAAGAGACCAGCAAGCGGACCCTGCTCGGGAAGATGAAGCAGCAGGTGATAATTCACAACTGCTAAAACCTCGCCTTGGCCAGGCGGGTCTTGGAAAGGGTTCATGTCGCTCGGATAAAGTCTGCCGAGATCGGGCGCGTCATTGAAAACATACCACTCGTCATAGCTATCGTCATGCGGAAGGCCGTTGACTGACACGACCCTTGGACTGTACGCAATTCCTCCTCGGCTCTCCCAGCCTGCAGCCTTTTCTTCGTCGCTGAGAGGAAGTGGACCGCTGTCGAAAGATGTAACGACAAGCTGCTTCCCGACGACAACATCAGGGTAGACGCGGAGAATGTCGCTGAGAGAATCTTCAGTCACGAGCCACGAATACTTCCCGTTGCTCCCAGTATGAATGCGTTCATTTGAGACTTCCGCCATGCCTCCGAGTATTTCAGAGAATGACCGCCCCTATATGGCAGGCCTTTCGTGACGAATCAGCTCTAATCTAAGTGTCTCGCCGGCAAAAAAAGCCGAGCGGCTCGCGCGGTTTATCCTGAAGAGTCCGGCTTGCGCCCGTCGTGGCCTGCCGTCTTTGAGGGACTTATCTATGCCAGACGAAACCGAAAGGTCCGCCGCACCAATCACCCCTGATGCAGCCGCCGCGCCGCCGGTCGCCACCATCGCCACCCTCGGCCAGCATGAAGGCCAGTCCGTCACCCTGCGCGGATGGCTCTACAACCTGCGCGAAAGCGGCAAACTTCTTTTCCCCATCTTTCGCGACGGCACCGGCACCATCCAGGGCGTAGCCCACATCAAGAGCGTCCCTTCCGCTGTTTTTGAAGCCCTCAAAGGCCTCACGCAGGAGTCCTCCGTCATCGTCACCGGACGAGTCCGCGCCGACAAGCGGGCTCCGGGAGGTTTTGAGCTCGACGTTGAAGACCTCCAGGTCATCCAGCGCGTCCCTGAGTCCGACCCCTACCCCATCGCCCTCAAGGAGCACGGCGTCGACTTCCTCATGGAGCACCGCCATCTCTGGGTCCGCTCTCCGCGCCAGTCCGCCATCCTCCGCATCAGGGCCGAAATCATGCGCGCTGCTGCCGAATATTTCGATACCAACGGCTTCATCCGCACCGATCCGCCCATCCTCACTCCCGCCGCCTGCGAAGGCACCTCGACCCTGTTCCCCGTCGACTACTTCGGCGACCCCGCCTACCTCACCCAGTCCGGCCAGCTTTACATTGAGTCCACCGCCCTCGCCCTCGGCAAGGTCTACAGCTTCGGCCCCGCCTTCCGCGCCGAAAAATCCAAGACCCGCCGGCACCTCACCGAGTTCTGGATGATCGAGCCCGAAGTCGCCTATTGCGATCTCGACTGTCTCCTCGTGCTCGCCGAAAATTTCCTCTCCCACATCGTCCAGTCCGTCCTCAAGAACCGCGCGCCTGAGCTCACTGTCATCGGCCGCGATCCAGCAAAGCTCGCCGCCATCGCCCCACCCTTCCCTCGTCTGCGCTACGATGAAGCCGCAGAGATGCTCAACCAGGCCCACAAAGACGGACATCTCGAAGCGCCCTTTGAGTACGGCAACGACTTCGGTTCACCCGACGAAACATGGCTCAGCTCACAGTTCGATCGCCCCGTCATGGTCCATCGCTATCCGGCCGACGTCAAAGCTTTCTACATGGAGCCCGATCCCAAAGACCCGCGCTACGCCCTCTGCGTCGATGTCCTCGCTCCCGAGGGCTACGGCGAAATCATCGGCGGCTCCCAGCGCGTTTCAAGCTATGAGTTGCTAAGTTCCCGCATTGACCAGCACAAGCTGCCCCGCCAAGCCTTCGAGTGGTATCTCGACCTGCGCCGCTACGGCAGCGTCCCCCACAGCGGCTTCGGCATGGGAATCGAGCGCGCCGTCGCCTGGATCTGCGGCCTCGACCACGTCCGCGAGACCATCCCCTTCGCCCGCACTCTCCACCGCATTTACCCCTAGCCGTTGCTCGTCATCCAGGACCGCGCTCTCTACGAAGCCAGGCACACCGGAAGAAATCGCATCGTCTACAACCCCTGGCCGCCGGCGGACCCAACGTCCCTC
This sequence comes from Occallatibacter sp., assembly GCA_049510095.1. Lineage (GTDB taxonomy): Bacteria > Acidobacteriota > Terriglobia > Terriglobales > Acidobacteriaceae > Telmatobacter. The sequence continues at coordinate 4,894 of JBEKZG010000182.1, read as the reverse complement.
TCATAAAACTTCTTACGAACTCCGCGCATCGCAACCCGTAGTCGCGGAAGTTAGCTGTTATAACGATCTTTCGCCGCGTCCCCGAATCTTTCCCCACCCTTCCCCAATCAAAGAACTGCAGTCACCACTGTCTCCCCACCATCGTTGAACAGGAGCCCGCGCAATGACCCTCTCCGCCAGTGAAGTCAACAGCCTGAAGCATGCCCCTGCCGTCGAAGGCGTGTTGCCCATCGTCCACCAGCGCTGGAGCCCGCGCTCCTTCACCGATCGCGAAGTCAGCCGCGCCGATCTGGCTAAAGTTTTTGAAGCCGCCCGCTGGGCCGCCTCCTCCTCCAATGAACAGCCCTGGCGCTTCCTCGTGGGCGATCGCAGCTCCGCAACTTATAAAAAGATCTACGACTCCCTCGTGCCCTTCAACCAATCGTGGGCTGGCCACGCTCCCGTGCTCATCCTTGGGGTCGCAAAAACCATATTCAGCCACAACAACACGCCCAACCGCTATGCACTGTATGACCTAGGCGCCGCCTCGTCCTACCTGACCCTCCAGGCCGCCGCTCTTGGCCTCTCCACGCACCAGATGGCCGGCTTCGACGCCGATGCCGCCCGCAAGGCCTTCGAAATTCCCGAAGATTACCTTATTGGAGCCGTCATCGCCCTTGGTTATCGGGGCGAGCCTTCCGCCCTGGCCAATGAGAGAATCGCGACTCAGGAAGTTGCTCCTCGCCAGCGCAAGCCATTAAGCGAGTTCGTCTTCTCCGACTGGAACACTCCCGCCCATCTCGGCTGATCGTTCTGGACCTGGCTCACACCCATCCCTCCGGCATCCACGGTAAATTGGAATCTGGAGGGATTGCCCCATTTGAACCGTACCCCGCCCCAGCGCCAGATCCGCCGGCGAACTCCGCGGCGACAATCTCCCTTGCACCAACGTTCCACATCCAGTCCTCGCCGGCGGCCCTCCGGTGCTCGCCGGCGCACGGTTCTGGTGCGCGGCACACTGGCCGGCGTTGCCCTCTGCCTCGTGCTTCTCACCTGGGGCGCCATTGCCCGCCAGCTCGCCCCCGTCTCCAACACTTCCCGTTCCCGCTTTGACGCCATCATTGTCCTCGGCAATCCCGCCGATTCCGACGGCAACCCCTCTCCCATCCAGCTCGCTCACGTCACTGAGGCCGTCCACGAGTACGAGCGCGGTGTCGCCCCGCGCCTCATCCTCACCGGGGGCGCCGTCGGCAATCGTTTCGTCGAAGCCCGCGTCATGGCCCAGTCCGCCCATGCGCAAGGCATCCCCGAATCCGCCATCTTTGTCGAGCCCGACGCCCGCAACACCATCCAAAACGCCTGCTATTCCGTCCGCATCATGAATGCCCACGGCTGGCATTCGGCCGAAGTGGTCTCCAGCGACTTCCATCTGGCGCGCGCCGCCCTCATCTTCAAATCCCTCCCCATCCAGTGGCGCACCCACGCCGCTCCTCCGCTGGCGCCGGACTCCGCGGCTAACAACTTCACCTCCGCAACCGTCGAAACCCTGAAAACCGTGCGCTACCTCATATGGGCCCGCTTCGTCGACCACTGCGAGCCATAACCTAGGCATTTCGAGCCCGGCCCGCGTTGTCCCTCGTCGGCGCGGTCCTGTAAGCTGGATGGTGATGCGTCTCCAAGTCAGTTGTTTCTTCTCTACCGTGGCCCTCGCGGTCGTAGCCATCTTTGCCGGACCCACCGTCCAGGCCCAGGACACCGCTCCGGCCACCACCGGCAATGGCACGTACATTGCCATCGACCCTCTCGCCGGCGTCCGTTACGACAATCGCTTCGACCTGTCTCTTACCATGGCCTACGCCCGCGTCGTGGCCGGACCCACTCTCAATCAGGGCTCCAATCTCGGCGGTCTCGATCTCGACGGCTCTTATTGGTTCTCGAAGCATTGGGCAGTTGAAGGCTCGGGCCGCGGCTATCTTGGCACCAGCGGCGCCGGCCTGGGAGATAACGTCTCCACCCAGCTCATTAAAGGACCGTTTGTCGCCCAATACATCTTCGCCGGCGGTCCGGAGTGGCTCGGCCCCCACAACAAGCACGGCGCCCTCATCGCTCATGTACTCGTCGGCGGTGCTTACGGCGACTTCGACAAGGATCTGCGCGGACTGCCCCCTTCCTCAGTCGACTTCTATCCCAACCAGGTCGCGCCTGCCGCCGTCTTCGGTGGCCACATGGACCTGAACCGCTCCGCCCACTGGGTCTTCCGCATCACCCCCGACGCCATCTTCACCCGCTACAACGCCCCCTACTCCACTTCCACCAGCAGCGCCGGTGGCCGCGACAACTGGAACTTCGCCATCTCCGTCGGCGTCCAGTACAAATTCAAGAAAAAGCGTTAGTGCCCCGCATCACCCACTCCTCCAGCCATCCGAAGCTGTGCCCCACTCATCGATCGCTGCGGAAACCGATGAGTGGGTTTTCTGGGCGGGCGCCCCGGGCCTTGCCCCTCCCCGGAGAGTCTGATCCTGAGTAACCATCCTCGATCCAACGGCATCGACATAAAAGCGATGGGGCTGCTAAGTTCATCGTGTGTGTGGTATTCTCCACCGTCAGGTGATGCCTGGGCATAAGTGCCGCCGGAAAATATGCCGTACCGGACTACGGCATTGAATCTTGTAAACTCTAGACCTCTTCGAATGCAGTAAAACTGCGACAGGATCAAACGGCCATGAGAGACACACTTGGAGTTTTGCTTGCCGGGGGAGCTGGAGAAAGGCTCTTTCCACTAACCCGCGATCGCGCCAAACCCGCTGTGCCCTTTGGCGGCCATTACCGCATCATCGACATCACCCTCTCCAACTGCATCAACTCCGGCCTGCGCAAGGTCTACATCCTCACCCAGTACAAAGCCCTTTCGCTCAACCGCCACATCCGCGAGGGCTGGACCGGCATTATGGCGCAGGAACTGGGCGAATTCTTTGAGTTGCTTCCTCCCATGCAGCGCACCGGCTCCAACTGGTACATGGGCACCGCCGACGCGGTTTATCAAAACATCTACTCCATCGGCAGCGAGCAGCCCGCTCACGTGATCGTGCTGAGCGGCGACCATATTTACAAAATGGACTACGGCCGCATGCTCGACTACCACAAAGAGAAAAACGCCGAAGTCACCCTGGCCACGCTGCCCATCCCTCCCGACGAAGTCTCCCGTTACGGCGTAGTCGAGGTCGGCGCCAACGGTGAAGTCCTCGGTTTCCAGGAGAAACCCGCCTCCACCAGCTTCCGCTCGCCCTTCAACCCCAACGCCGTCGATGCCTCCATGGGTATCTATATCTTCGATACCGAGATCCTGCTAAAGGGCCTCATCGCCGACTCCGAAGATCCTCACTCCAAGCACGACTTCGGCCATAACATCCTGCCTAACATGCTCGGTAACAAGAAAATGGTGGCCTACAGCTTCGTCGACGAAAACAAGCAGCAGGCTCTCTACTGGCGCGATGTCGGCACCCTCGACGCCTACTATGACGCCAACATGGACCTCTGCTCCGTCTCGCCGGTTTTCAACCTTTACGACAAAAGCTGGCCCATGCGCACCCGCGTCCGCCAATATCCGCCCGCCAAGTTCGTCTTTGGCGAGCCCGGCCGCACCGGTTCCGCCATCAATTCTGTTATCACCGCCGGTGTTATCATCTCCGGCGCATCGGTATCCAACTCCGTTCTCTCACAGGATGTCCGCGTCAACTCCTACTCCGACGTCGACGCCAGCATCATCTTTTCCCACGTCAACATCGGCCGCCACTGCCGCATCCGCCGCGCCATCATCGACCGCGACGTCCACATCCCCGAAGGCACCGTCATCGGCTACGACCCCGTGGAAGACAAGCGCCGCTACTTCGTCACTCCATCAGGCCTGACCATCGTCACCCGCGACGCATCGCTCTTCGAAAACCCGGTAGACCCCGAATTCCTCCAGCGCTACTAAGCGGCCACCATTCATTCTTTGTGCCCAAGGTGAAATCCTGGGTCCCAATCCATAGAAGAAGATCAGGCGTCCCGTAGGGCCGCCGCGAAATCCAAGTCCGGTAACCTTCTCGACGCCCACGCATCTCACTGTGGGGTCACTCAATGAACACCGGCATCCTCAACACTCAGCCCGAACCCGAACCGCGCCACATCGGCCGCCGCGCCTTCATCCTCACCGCCGCCGGCGCAGTAAGCGCCGCAGCCTTCTGGAGCCTCCGCCGCACAACCGTCGCCGCTGCACGCCCATTAGCCCCGGACGAAGGCCCAAAGACCGTCACCATCGTCGAGTTCGCCCCCGACGGCAAGCGCGTCCGCACCGTCACCGTCCCCCGCGTCATTAAGTCCGATGCGGAATGGCAGCGCCAGCTCTCCAAAACCTCTTACTGGGTCACGCGCCGCTTTGACACCGAGCGCCCCTTCACCGGCGATCTGCTCAACGAGCATTCCCGCGGCATCTTCCGCTGCATCTGCTGCGACCTGGCTCTCTTCAGCTCCGACACCAAGTTCGATTCCGGCACCGGCTGGCCCAGCTTCTGGCAGTCCATCGCCAAAGAAAATGTCGTCGATCAAGTCGACGGAAGCCTGATGGAGATTCGCACCGCTGTCTCCTGCCGCCTCTGCGACGCCCATCTCGGCCACGTCTTCAACGACGGTCCTCGGCCCACCGGCCTCCGCTACTGCATGAACTCCGCCGCCCTGCGCTTCGTCAAGCTAGCCTGAGCGGGTTTCGTTGTGAGTGTCACATTGGCGTCGGCTATCTTCTCAAGTCCTGCGCACTAACCCAACTTCCGCAGTTTGGATTGTAATGTAACTTTCTTGGTTCGTTTGGAACATGCACGGGTCGCTGAGATAGCTCGGCGGCCCTTTTCTTTTCAACAGTCATGAGCGCAGATGGTTC
>JBEKZG010000181.1:0-7164 GCA_049510095.1 Occallatibacter sp. | reverse complement strand
GCCGAAAACGAAGGCGATGGGAGCTTTATAACGTCTATCGCTGTTTCATGAACCGCCGGATACCGAACGGTCCGTCCGGTGGTGTGGGAGGACGGCGGGAGTGATCCCGCCTCCTACCCGATCTTTCGCTTAGTGATTTGAGAGGCGAACCGAGCACGCCGCGATCGGGGACAATTTATCAGGCGGTTGCAGGCACTTTCATAAAGTCGAGTGCGCGATGGAGCCAGGACTTGAGATCGCGGCGATGGACTACTGCGTCGAGGAAACCCTTTTCGAGGAGCAACTCCGAGCGCTGAAAGCCCTCGGGCAGCTTTTGGCGAATGGTTTGTTCGATGACGCGAGGTCCGGCGAACCCGATGAGCGCACCGGGTTCGGCGATGTTCAGATCGCCGAGCATGGCGAAGCTGGCGGTGACGCCGCCGTAAGTGGGATCGGTGAGCACGCAGATGTACGGCACGCCAGCATCATCCGACTGCGCGAGCGCCGTGGAGATCTTTGCCATCTGCAGCAGGCTGACTACGCCCTCCATCATGCGCGCGCCGCCAGAGGCGGTAACAATGATGAGCGGCTTGCGGCCAACTCGCGCGCGATCGGCGGCACGGGCAAGCACTTCGCCGACAACGGCGCCCATGGAACCGCCGATGAAGCCGTACTCCATGGCGCTGAGGACGACGGGATGGCTGCCAAGATTCCCGACCGCATTGAGGGTCGCGTCGTCGAGGCCGGTCTCCTGCTGCGCTTTGCTCAGGCGCTGCTTATAGGGCTTTACGTCCGTGAATTTGAGGGGATCGGTGGAGCGCAAACCGGTGTCCACTAGTTGATAGCCGGGATCGAGCAGGAGATCGATGCGCTGGCGCGCGCCGATTTTGAAATGGTGCTGGCACTTAGGGCAGACGTAGAGGTTAGTCTCCAGTTCGGCCTTATAGAGAACCGCCCGGCATCCGAGGCACTTGATCCAAAGACCCTCGGTGCGGACATTCCTCCCGTTAGGATCCGAAGGGGCATCGCCACCGGGGCCGGACTCGTACTCGCCGTTTTCGCGCTTAAACCAGGACATAGAACCTCAGTCATTGTATATGGAGCGGGAGGATAAGCGCGTTCCGCGGCAGAAAACGAGCCAGGCGACGACTGAAGTTGAGCTACCAGGTGTAGCGCACGGAGTAGGTGAGCGTGGTATCGCCTTTGGCGGGAACCTCCAGCGGGAATTCGATCGTGTGGCTGTCCCGCCTGGCGTAATCGGTGGACTTGTCGCGAATTTCCCAGTTGTCGCCGCGGTAGAGGTGTTCGACCACGGTGACGTTGACGGGCTGCTGCTTCTGATTGGTCACCTTGATCTCGAATGTCTCGTCGAGGAGACGGTCCTGCTGGTTGATGTGGAAGTCGGTCTGGAGGCGCGAACCTTTTACGTCGAAGGCGCTGCCGGTCGGGACCTTGACCGTCTCTTCCGCCGGCGTGTGATTGATGAGGCTTTCTCCAACGAATTCCATCTGTCCGTCGGCGTCGCGGCGATAGAGGCGCACGCGCCCGGCGGGCAACGGTACGCCGAGATGATTGGAGTCGCTGTTCTTGAACTGTTCGACGACATAGACGCGGGTGTTGCCTTCGTCGAGGCCATAGCCGCGTTGCTCATTGACGTTTCCACCGTAGTAAGCTTGCTGCTGCCACCTGGTTGAGGCGCCGTCATAGAGGTAGGACCGGCGTACGGTGACATCGGCCGCATCCAGAAACTGCACCTGCTTGGTTTCGCCGTCACGGAGGGCCACGGTGCGATTCAGGTCGTAAAGGTGGAAGTCGTCGAAGGGCTTCTGCGTGACCTGGGGCTGGCCTTCTACTACGCCCGCGCTCGCCATGGCCATCATCTGCGCCGCATAGCCTCGATTCACCGGCCGGAGCTTGGCAACGTCGCCGGCCATGAGCTTGATGCGGGCTTGCGGAAAGTCGGTACCGCTCTGGTTATGGATGGTTACCCAGCCGTGGACATCGGCACGCTCGTCGCCGGTGACGTCGCTTGAGGCGGGCAGAACAACGTTGTAGGTGGCGCTCCAATCGAGGCCGCCGGTGATGTAGGCAAGCTCAGCAGTAAAGCGGTCAGTCTTATCCGACTGAATCTGCCAGCGGAGGGTTGGCTTGAGGAGCAGGCCGTCAGTGGCTGCGGGAAACAGGGGTAAGCCGGGAAGCTGGAATTGCATTTTCCCGTTGACTTCGACGAGGGGTTGAGCGTTGTAGCCGTTTAGTTGCTGGCCGTCGAAGGTGTATTCAGCTTGACGTTGGAAACCGGCACGGATGATCTTGCCCTGGACGGTTTGGATGCCTTGCGGTGTGCTGACCTGAAAGTCGATGGTCTTGCCCTCGTACTTTTCCAAAAGCCACTCCTGGCTGACAACGGCGGCATCGTAGTTCTGCTCGATAACATGCACGAGCCGCTTGCCGGTTGGATCACGAAGGATGACAGAATCGGGCTCAACGCGACTGGTGACGCCGGTGGTAGTGACTTCATTGACGCCGGAGTGCAGATCAAGGTCGATTAAGGTGCGGGCGACGGCAAAATTCTGGTTGTAAATGGTCAGAGCTACGGGCTGGGCTGGTTGCTGAGCGATTGCAGCGGGTGCACTAAGCAGAATTGCAACGATGACGCGCGATAATCTCACGGGTGGTCCTCCTGACTGACCAAAGAACGCGGTGGAGGGGTGATCTTGCAGGTTGGACGAAGGAAAAATGGGAAGGATGGAACGTGCGAAGAATTAATATTCAATACCGCGCTGTGCCAGAATGCCTTTTTGATAAGCGTGTTTGATCTCGCGCATCTCGGTGACCGTGTCGGCCAGCTCAATGAGCAGGGGGTGGGCGTTGCGGCCGGTGAGGATGACGTGGACCATCTCCGGCCGGCCGCGGAGGGCATCGGCGACGAGGGCCGGGTCGAGCATGCCATAGCCGATGGCATAGTTGATTTCATCAAGGACCACCATGTCCCAGTCGCCCGAATAGATGGCCTCGCGGGCTTCGGCCCAGGCAGCCTCGACCATGAGAATGTCTTCGGGATCGGTTTCCGCGCCGCCTATTTTGACAAAGCCGCGCCCCATCTGTTTGAGGACGAAGTCAGAGCCGAAGGCCGAGACGGCATCCAGCTCGCCGTAGTGCCAGGAGCCCTTAAGGAACTGGAGCATGATAACCCTCATGCCGTTGCCGACGGCGCGCAATGCTGTGCCCATGGCGGCGGTGGTCTTGCCCTTGCCGGGGCCAGTGTTGATGAGGATGAGGCCTTTGCGGGAGTCGGTCATAACAGGGTTGAGGTTACAGGTTACAGATGACCGTGAAAAGCAAAGACTTGCGGTTCAGGTCGGAATGCCAGCTTGCGAATGGCGTTCCCGCTCGGTTCTTAAATGACATTTGTCATCTGTAACCTGCAATCTCTTCAGTGGCCTGTGTGATAAGGGTGGCCAGAGAGAATTGTAAATGCCCGGTAGATCTGTTCGGCGACGACGAGGCGGGCAAGCGCGTGGACCATGGTCATGGGGCCCAGGGAGAGGGTGAGCTGGGAACGCTTATGAGCCCCCGGAGACCAGCCATTGGCTGGGCCGATGGCGAAGACGATGTGCTGGGCGCCTTGATTGCGGTGGGCGCCCAGCCAGGCGGCGAAAGCCTCAGAGGTCATTTGCCGGCCGCGACAATCGAGCAGGACAAGGATGGGCTGCGTGCGGCCCTCATGACGGTCGAGCCACTCGAAGACAGCTTTCTCGGTTCGGAAGGCTTCGGAAAGGCATCGGGCGAATGGTGCGCAGCGATCGAGATAGACCTGGCAGAGCGAGTCGAAATTGTCCCTGGAGGAGGCGCGGGCGCCGACGTGGGCGAGGGTGAGCTGCATGGGGGGAGGATACCTGAAGGAGACGGAGATTGTAGAACCGAGGGTTAGCACCGATTCCCCAAAAACGAGAGGTGGTGCCCATTTTTGGTAGGCGACCGGCAAATTCTCCACAATCTCATATTCGATGGGCACTGACAGTAACAAAGTGATACTAATAAATCGTTTATTTTCAATCGCGAACAAATTATTTCCGGTATCGCCGAGATTGGCATTCGTAATGCTTTATTCATTTGGGCAGGTCGTTCCCGAGATTTCCGAGGACACGTACGATCCGCAATGACGGAGCCCAGGCTCACCCTATCTCTTTTAACGAACTAAGTTTTCTTGTATCTCTCTTGCGGATCGGGCTCACCCCCCTATTACCGAAACGCTGTAGCCCAAGACACGGATCGAAAAGCCCAGGTTCGATTTCGATCCCCACTCACTTTTGGAGGAGTTTCGATGCGATTCATACGATTGCAGAATGCGGTGCTCGCGTTGAGCCTACTGGCCATGACTGGCCTTGTGGCAACTATCACGGCCCCGATTGCCCACGCCCAAAACGCAGTGACAGGAGCGATCAGCGGCGAGGTATCCGACGGCTCGGGCGCAGTGGTTCCGGGCGCTACTGTGACTGTGGTTGATACATCCACAAACGCTCAGCAGGTGGTGAAGACCAACGCGGAAGGCCGTTATACGGTCGCGTCCCTGAAGCCAGGCTTATATAAGGTGACTGCTTCGGCAGAGAGCCTGAAGTCAGACACTCTCGAGGTGACGGTGATCCTCGGCACCCTGGTTCCGGGCGACATCAAGGTGACCCCGACCGGAAACAACACGATCGTCGAAGTGACCTCGACGAGCCTGCCTCTGGTGGATACGCAAAACGTGGCTTTGGCAACGACCTTTAATGAAGAGCAGATTCAGGACCTGCCGACGCCAGGCGGCGACGTGACGACAGTGGCGTTTACGGCGCCGGGCGTGGTTGTGAACGCGGGCGGCGCGTATGGCAACTTCAGTTCCGACGGCCTGCCGGGCATTTCGAATCTCTTCGTGCTAAACGGCTTTGACAACCAGGATCCATTCCTCAACCTGAACAACTCCGGAAGTTCGAACCTGACACTGGGTCAGGGCGAATTGGCCGAGGCGACGGTTATCCAGAACGGGTATAACTCGCAGTATGGCCGTGCAGCCGGCGCCATTATCAACTACACCACCAAGTCGGGCGGCAACAAGTTCCACGGCATGGCCGACTACAATTACAACGGCACAGTTCTGAACGCCAACGGCTGGTTCAACGAGCAGGACGAGAACCTGAGCTACAATGGCTGCCTCGCAAATGGCGGAACGGTTGCTGCGTGCGGCGGACCGAACTGGAATGTCCGTCCCCACGCCGTGTCTAATGAGTGGGCAATAAACACGGGTGGACCGATCATCAGGGACAAGGTCTTCTTCTTTGCTGACTTTGAAGGCCTCCGTTATGTTCTGCCGAACTCCGGCCTGGTAACGTTCCCCACTCCTGCGCTGCAGACCTACATTCTGTCGAACATCCCGGCTGACGCACAGGGCCTTTACGGTCAGATCTTCGCCGGATACAAGAGCGCGAAATCCTATGCGTCCGCGACCCCTGTCACCAACGGAGGCAGCCCTGAACAGGACGGGTACGGTGCACTGGGTTGCGGTCCGACTGCCGACGGTGGACTTGCCGGCACAACGGCTCCTGGCGGCGGTACTTTCGGCGTAAACGTTCCATGCATGAGCGTTGCCAATGCCACCGCAAACAATATCAACAAGGAGTGGCTCTTTACCGGGCGCGGCGACTGGAATATCAGCGACAAACACAAGATCTACGGCCGATATAAGATGGACCGCGGTTCGCAGCCAACTTCGACCAGCTTCATCAATCCCCTGTTCAGCGCCGTGTCCATACAGCCTGAGTACGAGGGTCAGTTCAACGACAGCTACGTGATCAGCCCAACCAAGACCAACGTATTGGTTGTGGCTGCCAATTGGTACTCCGCCTACTTTGGACCACTTAGTGTGTCTGCATCCCAGGCGGCACTGCCGTTCGGCTTTATCGCAGGCGTCGAGTCCGGGTTTGACGGAAGCGGCGTAAACGCCTCTCCCGGCCTGAGTCCCGAAGGCGTTCCGTACTACCTGACGCAGGGCCGAAACGTGACCCAATACCAGATCGAGGACGACTTCAGCTGGATCCTGGGCAAGCACACCCTGAAAATCGGCGCGAACTTCCGCAGGGATTTGGTCGAAGACTATGACAGCCAGATTGAGACCGTTTTCCCGTTCCCGTACATCTTCACCCTGCCGGGTCTTGCCGCTGGAAATCTTGGCGGCGGAGGAAACGGACTGTTCTTCGATGCATTTACTTCGACACCCACGGCGCATCTGGCCCTTTACAACCTCGGCGCATACTTCCAGGACGAATTCCAAGCTACTCCGAAGCTGAAGCTGACGCTGGGCTTCCGCATCGACCGTACGGGAAATCCGCTTTGCCACGGCGGATGCTTCTCGCTCTATGAGGGCAGTTTCCCTTCAAGCAATGCCGGGCCAAACGGCGCTTACTCCTCGGCCGACGGTGGTCCGGTCAATCCGATGAATTATCACCCGTTCCCAGCCGTTCAGGCGATCAACTTCCAGCCACGTTTTGGCTTTAACTATTCGTTCAACGACAAGAATGAGGTTCGCGGTGGCGTCGGTCTCTTCTCCGACCTTTACCCGGCAGGCTTTGCGGATGGCGTCATCGACAACTTCCCCAACTACAATGCGGTGGAAGTGCTCTCAGGAGATATTGCCTCAAGTGGATCGGGAACGATGGTCGGCAATGCGGCTGCCGCCAATAGCGCACTGGTCGGCGGCTTCAAAGCGGGCGAGAGTGTGACCGCCATCAACAACAATTTGACGGCCCAGAACGTTCCTTTCACACCTCCATCAATTACAGCCTACTTCCCTTCCACGTTCAAGGTTCCGGAGTACCTGGAGTACAGCTTGCAGTTCCAGCGCCAGCTCACAAAGTCGCAAGCGATCATCGTGACCTATGCAGGCAACTACGGGTACGACGGGGTCATAATCAATCCATACGTCAACGCGAGCGATGAGACGTACGACAACCCAAGCGGGACTTGGCTACCCAACCCCGCCGGTAGTTTGGGCCTCACTGTCACTCCCGCAGATCCACGTTTTTCCCGCGTGACTGGGTTCACCAACAACGGCCACTCCAACTACAACGGCGGCATGGTCACTTACAAACACAACGGTCATGGAGTGACCGGCCAAGTGAGCTACACCTATAGCCATTCTCTGGATATGGT
>JBEKZG010000180.1:0-7181 GCA_049510095.1 Occallatibacter sp. | reverse complement strand
GCTTCAGCGGGTCCCTGACGGCCGGGGGCGCAACCACCGATACGTTGACCGGCTCGATTACCATCCAGGAAGGAAGCGGCACGGCGATACAAGTTACCATGGCGGCCGTGGCTAAGGCTGAAGGTGGTTCCACTCTCGGTGATCTGGAAACCTATCTCAACGCCGATTCCGTTCTCGGGGTCACGGAGGCTGGAACCACGACTCTGGGTCTGGCGAGCACAGGGTCCACGGCCGCGCTCAACGTGAACTCGACGCTGATTGATACAACGACCGCCACGTCTTTGGCCTACACGCCCACCGTGGCTTTCGGCGTGGGACTCTCCAGCACGACCGCCTTTGACGCAACAGCTGGCCAGACTGTTGCCACAATCGCCGCGGGGGGCTCGAGCAGTGCGGGCGGGACGGCCACCATCAGCTACACGGACAAGGCGGGCCAGGCGCTGAACAGCACCGACCTTCTGACGCAGACCGACGCGCAAACAGCGCTGAACGATTTGAACGTGGCCATCAGCGATGTTGCGGCGCAGGACGGATACATCGGCGCGCAGATCAATACGCTGAATTCGATCAGCCAGGTGATGAGCACGCAGCAGGAGAACGTGGTATCGGCGCAGAACGCGGTGCAGGCTACGGACTATGCGTCGGCGACGGCGAACATGTCGAAGTATGAGATTTTGAGTCAGACGGGGATCGCGGCTTTGGCGCAGGCCAACAGCGTGCAGCAGGAAGTGACTAAGCTGTTGCAGTAAGAGCGAGTTGTCAGAGATCAGGTCGGCGGGGTCATGCCGGAATCAGGTTTTAGCAGAGCTGCAGCGATTTCAAGACAACCCAGGGACGGGCGGCGGCGAGAGGGATACTCTTGCCGCCCATTTTTTGCGCGTTTTAGAGCGGCGTTTTGGGCTCAAAACGGGCCATGTGGTATGGAAAGTGGGCATTCGCAGGGGGAAGGGGGTGGAGCATAAGGGGGTACGGCCCGGGCACATTGCTGACATATTGAACCGGGGACATACCTGACACTGCACGGGTCCAGGGGACGAGGCGGTTCCGATGGGGCCTTTGCGGCTGTCGACTAGCGTAACTCGAACGCTAAGTGTCCCGAAATCAACGCCGGCTACGATGGTCATGCGTCCAGAGTACAGCAAAAGCAGTGGTTAGCGGTTAGTGGACGAGTGAAGAAGTGAACAAGTGAAGAAGTGAAAAAGCGAGGGGCGCGGGGCTTGGCGGATGTTGGCCTGGAGGGTTAGTTGAGAAGCTGAAAGGTTGGCCTGGGTGGTTTGTCGAAGACACGAAAGGTTTGCTTATATGTACAGGAAAGACCGGATGAGTAACCATAGAATTGAACCAAACCGATGGCAAGCTAACCTAAGAATTACCCAAAATGGATGGGGTGCTAACCATAGAATTGCCCGAAAGGAAGCCTGTGAAAAAGTGAAACTGTGGGCTGGCGCGGGGTTGGGGCGGTTTTTGGGTGATTTTGGCTATCATTTGTGGCCATTTCTTGCCTGTGGGGTGTACGCAGGGATTAGCGATGAGCGCTGCTTCCTCTTCCCCGGACCTTGGGCACCCACTTTCTCCGCTGGTCCGATTTGAGCCGCCTGTCCAACGGGCCCGGAGAAAGGTATCGAGATCGGCGTTTGTAGGGAGTAATCCATGGCTGGGAGGGGTTCGTGCAATCCCCGGTCTCAGAATCGAGTCCTGGGCACCCATGGTCGTGCTGGATTCGGTCGTGCGAGATTGTAAGCCACCCGTCCTGGACCGGGATCACCCGTCGGGGCTAGGCCGCGCGGCAAGCCCCAGGACGAGTGAGCGTGCGGTTTCGCCCGCAGTCCCGCCCGATCAACGCCTATTGAAGACTGCCTCAATATCGGTGCTATCTACTACCACCCGATCCGAACTGCCCAAACGGTCGAGGATAAATTCCCTGAGTTCTGTGATCTTACACACGATTCGACTGACTGCGCTATCGGCTTGGACGCGTCCTTCTGCGAATGCGCTTTCGCGTGCGCTCGAACGGCAAGGGTATAGAGCGCCGAGTTGAGCCCGATCATCGTCGCTATCCTCCTCATTGTGCTCAGCGGGATGTAAAAGCCTTGTGGCGGAAGCACCCGCAAGCAGACGTCTGCCGAATCGTCGCTTCTCGGCCAAACAAGATGGACATTCGTTGCTAAGAATGCGAAGCTCTTGCGGGTTATGCCGCGATTCAGCTTTTAATCCGCATTCTTTACACTTGAATGTTTGGGGGCTGTAGGTGGTGATCCCTTGCCATTTTCCAGCACTGTCGCGCCACAATTCGATGGAGCTCACTTTGTATCCTTCGGAGAGAGCAATAATCGCGTGCCCTGCCTCGTGGCACGCAACGTATTGTGGAGATCTTCCCACCATTTGTTTAACGCCTCAGCGTTGCTTCGAATTTGGGGATCCAGTACGGGGCCCAGATCGCGTCAGGGGGATGGAATAGAGATCGTGCCGTGCGCTCCTGTGGGTGCAAACGACATTTTGCATTTAGTTAGCTATAGTGGCGATACGAGTGACCAGCTACGTTGACGCCGGCTAAGTTGTTAGCTGTTATAGCGGGCTAGCGCCTCTCCTGCATCCACCGAGAGGTTCTTGGCGCTATGCAGCAGTGTTTGCACGTCGAGGGTCGCCAAGCTTTCCGATATGTACTGAGCGGGTACTCCCCACACAGGATGGCGAATCCCATTCATCTCAACATTCACCATGTTAACCACTTCTGTGGCAAGGACATCGAGCCTATCCTTCAACTCGCGTAGTCCGCGAAGCTCAGCTGCGAAGTTAGCCATCGACTGCTCGGAGTAGCCCTCCGACTTTGCTCCTGCCTTCGCATATGCTACTTTGGCGTACTGATCCTTAACAGCAATACACGCTGATTGCAACGGCGTCATCTTGTAATCGATTGCGTGGATGGCCTTAATTTGCTCCTGGGCCTCTATTACTTGGAGATCCCTATGATCTCCAGGCTGCCTATATGCAACCAGGAATGCCCTTAGTTGCTCGAGTCTGGTGCAACCACCGGGGTCGATCTGCTTAACTGGTTCTGGTACTGCCACATTGATTGATGGTGTTGGTACTGCTTCATTGACTGGTGGTGTAATGAACGACTTCAATGACTCAAAGAACGTCATATAGCGTGTCTCCTCATAGTGCTCAGTAGTTGATGGGCAGTTACAGGTGCCGCAGGCTTGCAACTACCTCGATTTATTTCCCCCACAGGCTCCATGTTTCACTGGCCACTCAGTGCGCGTTTGATAAACGCCAGCATGCTGTCGGCCTTGCCGAAGGGCCCGCGAGCTGATCCAATCGATACAGTCTTCTGATATCGAAGTGGTCCTTTTCCGACGTAGATTCTCGCCTGCCCCTGCATGTTAATGCTTGCGCGAGCACCGGGAACGCCCACACTTAGACGCGGTCCGCTCTTCGAAAGATTGATCCGAATACCGGGCAGCAAACGTAACGACTTCCTGAAGGACCAGCCCATTGATTACTCCTTGTCAACTATGCGCGCGGCGAGCCGCTCCAACTCGCCCTTGAGTTGGAGATTTTGGAATGTTCTTAGTTGTGGGAGCTTCAGTTCTCGCAGAGCCTGAAATGCGGCCTGGCACTGGCCTATCATCCCCGCAACGTCAAGACTCAGGCGTACGGTTTTGTAAGTGTGCACTGCATCCGCAAGCGTTCGCTGCGTTTCCCTGTTCCTGTCTGCGATTGTGCGCCGCTGGCTTTGTAGCGTGTCGGCAAAGACGCGGCAGGCTTGGATGGTACTTTTGCCTGCTGAGATGTTGGCCAACAGGAGATCCTTGGACCCTCCGCTGGAGATTAGCACTTTGGCATTTGCAATATTCTGGCTGGCTTCCTCTTCGAACCCGCGGAGTTTCGGAATGAAGACCTGGCCGACATCGTTCATAAAGTGCTTTTCGATTCGATCGACAGCAAGGACCAAGAGGACATAGACGCCATAGTACCGCTTCGTATGCGACGGACTCTCGCCGCTTTGATCGACCAGACGCTGCAATTGTTCCGTCAAGCGCCCAATATTCGTAATGACCGCAGCTATTGAAACGACGCCGTCCTCTACTGGCAACAGAAATGAGTCGGCAACCTCCGGCGAAACGTGAATATCAATTTCTTGCAGGTGTTTGCGAAAAGCGTCCTTGAGGCTTTCGATTTGCGCCTCCCTTTCCGCCATGCGGTCAATCTCATCGGCAATCCGGTCCGCGAAGTTTTCACGGCTCCCAGTCCAGAGTCCATTCACGTAATTCAGTGAAGCATCAGACGGAGCCCCAAGAATCCGTTCCCGGTAATCTCCGACGTCCCTTTTCGATTTTGCGATGTCAGCCTGAAGTCCCCGTATGCGCTTTCTGTATCCGGCTGCCCCGCACGTCTCAAGGACCTCCAGGAGCGCATCGAGGATTTCGTCGAGTTCCTTCTGGCAATTCTCCTTCGTGTCGACAAAGGGAATCCAAGTGGAATCGCGTGTGGCGGGCGACTCCATCTTGCCGTAAATTGTGAGGGCTTTTTCGACCCGGGGAGACACCTTGTCCCATAATTCGCCGGCAGTTGGTTCCGTGGTTTCTGAGTCGCTGGCTAAGAAGTCGCGTGCTTTATCACCAACTTCCCGAATCAGACGGCGGGTCTTCCTCGCAGCGTCTTGAACGTTCATTTGCATTTCTTACCAATCGGCTCCGCAAGGCCCGCAGAATGCCGTCCCCCATAATGGTACGCTTCTTTGCGTTCGAAGATATCGGGAGGGACGCCTGCGGGTCGCAATTGGTCCGGAATCAGATAGGTTCCGGCATGTCGGCGTAGCGTAGGCGGTCCACAGCCTCCCCGGTCCCCAAGTGCGAGGGACAGGGGGCACCCTCATCGTGGTCTGGAAAGGGCACCGGGAGCTGGGCGCCGCCCAGTTCTTTCCGCACCCTTGACGAGTTGGAAGTCATTCTGTCTTCACTTCTGACTCGGAGCTTGCGCGTAAATTGCGCGTTTGAGTGACGCGGCTCTCAATACCAGGGGTACTTGCGGCACCCACATCGCTCTGGTCCGGTGCGGGCCTGGAGGCCCACACGACAGCCGACCTGGAGGTCGGCGCTACCTTTATCTTTAGGTCGGCGCTGGCTTTATTCGGCGGTACCTATATACGGATACGTTCTGATACTGCGGTTGTATTTCACTCAATTGAGGGAGAACTAGCAGAGGCCCGGGCCTAAAGGCCACGTAAATTCGACCTCTTTCAGGGGGTTAAAACCCCCTGCTCCCTCCGTAACTCTCGATCTACAACTGTAGTACTGAGGGACTGGGGACTAAGGGTGAATGCGGCTAATTCTTTGCGCCGGGGAGCATGGATTTTAGCTTGTCGAACAGGCTGGGCTTTGGTAGTGGAGTGCCTGCATTGGGTTTGGGCTGAGGGGCGTTGGGCGGTGTGGCGGGTTGAGACTGGGCCTTTGGATTTGACTGCGGAGCTTGATTTGACTGCGTTGCGGGGTCCGATGGTGGAGTGGTGCCTGCTGAGGCGGCGGGGGCGGTTGGGGCGGGAATCCGCGGCGGATTTTTTACGAACTGGGCGCCGGGGAGATCGGGAACCGGGGGTGTGGGCTCACTGTTCTTGACGAGGATTGAGACTCTTCGATTGGAGGGGTCCAGGGGATTGTTCTTGACGCGCAGTAGCTGATCCGCATAGCCGCGGACCTGGGTTACCTGGTCGGTGCGGACGCCATCCTGCTGGAGGAGACGGCGAGCGGAGTTGGCGCGGTCGGCGGAGAGCTCCCAGTTGCTGTAATCGGCGTCGGTGGAGTACTGGGTGGCGTCGGTGTGGCCTTCAAGCAGGAGCGAATTGGGGAGCTTCTTCAACTCTCCGGCAAGAAGGGCTAGCAGTTCCTGTCCGCTGTCACTGAGGCGCGCGCTGCCGCTTTGATAAAAGGTTCCGTTCTTGTCTTCGATGAGCTCGATGCGCAGGCCCTCGGGAGTGATGGTGATCTCAATCTGCTTGGCGAGTTTTTCCAGCTCTTTCTTTGCCCTGATCTCCTCCTCGAGTTTCTCCTTGAGCTTTTGCAGGTTGTCATTGACGACCTGCGAGACGGTTGAGCCTGTACCGGTCATGGTGGTGCCGAGCAGTGCGCCTGTTCCCTTTGGGTCGTTGAAGTAGCCGGCGACGGCGTGCTTGACCTTTTCGCTGGAGCCCATGAGCCAGAGCACGATGAAGAGAGACATCATGGCGGTGACGAAGTCGGCGTAAGCGACTTTCCATGCGCCGCCATGGTGGCCGCCGTGGCCGCCTTTCTTTTTGATGACGATGATGGGTTGGGCCTTGGTGGTCATGATGCGGTTCTCCTTCCGTGTGGCTCTAGAGCGATGTCCCTTGTTATTCTTTACGACTCTGCTTTCTGAAGGGCATCCCTCAGCGGCTAAAGCCGCGTTCATTCTCGAGCCTCTACGGCACGACTAAAGTCGTGCCCATTCAAAACGCTGTGACCAGTTCTTATGCGGACATGTCACTAGTGCAGGCTCTAGGCCGCAATGTCCGATGCGCCGGCGAGCCCGTTGTTCTTGCAGTTCTTTTCCATCTCATCGAAGCTTGGGCGCACGTGGGAGGGAATGGCGCGGCGGCCCATTTCCATGGCGACCATGGGCGCCGAGCCTTTGAGAAATGCGAGAAGGAGCACGCGGAGCACATGGAGGTATTCGTTTTGTTCGTCAGCGGTTTTGGCCATGTTGGAGCTGAGGGGGCCGGCGACACCATAACAAAGGAGGATGCCGAGAAACGTGCCGACGAGGGCGGCCGCAACCTTTTCGCCAATCTGTTCAGGGGGTCCGCCGAGCGCGCCCATGGTGATGACGACTCCAAGGACCGCGGCCACAATGCCGAGGCCGGGGAGCGCGTCGGCCACGGTGGTTAATGCGTTTACCGGCATGGTGGCCTGGTGGTGATGGACTTCCATGTCGAGTTCCATCATCTGGTCCATGTCGAAGGGTTCGACGCCGCCGGTAATGGCGGTGCGCAGCGTGTCACAGACGAAGTCCC
The DNA here is from genome assembly GCA_049510095.1 of Occallatibacter sp. GTDB lineage: Bacteria > Acidobacteriota > Terriglobia > Terriglobales > Acidobacteriaceae > Telmatobacter. Next base: position 151 of record JBEKZG010000180.1, on the reverse strand, counting down.
GGGCGTGATGGTCGTTGAGGAACTCAGGATAGTTTTTGAAGATGGAGCTGTCTTTGGGCTTCTCGACGTCATTCTCGACGCTCAGTAAGCCTTCCTTGCGCACCTTGTTGAGGAACTGGTACATCATGCGGAGGGTGTTGAGATAGCGAGT